>JAKALV010000037.1 GCA_021824055.1 Acidobacteriota bacterium | reverse complement strand
ATCAGGTGAAGCAAACGTCTGTGAAGTGACGCGCTCCCAGCTCACGTTCGCCGGCGAAGCGCTCGTTGCCTCGTCTAGAAGACCCGCGCCGCCCCGATCGGCCACCAGCGAACCTGCACTTTGCCGAGGATGCGCTTCGGGAGGTTCGGGGGGTTCGGGGGGTTCGGGGGGTTCGGCGCGGCTATCCTGGCCGATGATCGGCGGCGATGCGCCGGATTTCGGCGGCAGCCAATCCGGCTTTCCTGGCGTACGTTGGCCAGGCCTTGATGGCTTTTTCCACTCTAGCGAGAACCGCCGGGCCCGTGCCGATGCCAGACTCCCCGGCCACCGCCAGGAGGTCGACGCGCGTGATCGTGTTGAACTTGCCGTTCACCGACATCAGATGCTGGTACGTCCATTCGCCGTTGGGATTGTGCGCATGGGTCAGGTCGTACGCAGGCGCGAGTTCCCACCGGCCTCCCTCGCGCAACAGAAAGGACGTGTTCTTCGTGTGATCGTCGCAGTTGGCGGCCATCACGTTGAACGCGACGCGACGATACGCTTCCTCGATCGCCGGGTAGTCCATATTCAGGCGACGCATCGTCTGAAACCACTGGCTCACGTCGTGCGTGGCTCGCTGACGAAAATCCAGGTGCGCCATGGCGCAGAGCGACTGGGTATGGATCTTCGTGTTGCCGTCGCGATCGAAACGCCTGGTCATGAAGTGCGCGCGGCCGCCTTCTTCGAGAAGCCGGCACGCCGTCATGGTGATGCCGGCCGCACGCGCCATCAAGTGGTAGGCGAACTCGACGCGGCCGTAGTGTTCCCCTGGCCCGAGTTCCTTGTCCGTGCCCATTCCGTCGAGCTTGAGGAGCCAATGTTCGAAACCCGGCTCGACGTCGAACTGCCCGGCGCGGATCTCTTTGGTTTTCGGATTCCAGGCGATGGCGGCCTTGGCGCGCGCGCCGCCGGCGGACGTGCCGACCCGAATGATCTGCGCCAGTGCCGCCCGAGCGAACGCATCGCTCCCGAAATCTCCGCGCACCGCTCGGCGCGCGTTTTCGACGAGCTCAGCCATTTCGATCGCGGTCGGCGCAGCGGGCAACACCCGCGCGGGCTTGAATTCCATCGCGCCCATCGCGCGACGTCCCATGTAGGCCAGCCGATCGAGCGGGGTCACGGCGGTCTTCTCAACACCTTCCCTCGCGAGCCACGCATCGATGAGCGCATTGCCGAAGTCATCAGGCAAGGCATCAGCGATTGCCGCCGGCAGTCCGAGGAACGTGGGCCTCGGCAACGCGGGAAACGCGAACGGCTCGCTCGCCGCCGCCAACGGCATCGTCAGCGGCGCGATCTCGATGCCCGATGTCCTGAACTCCGGCGCGTACTCGAAGGCGTAGCAGCCCAGGGCTGGATCGAACGCGATGGCCCCCGCGCGGCGTCCCCAGATGCGGACTTCGATGGCATTGACGGGTTTGTAGGCCATCGCTTACCGGCCTCGCGCCTTCTTATGCCGCCCGGCGCGCTGGCGCGGCGCCTTGCGCTCGAGGATCTCGAGCGGGCTGATCGACACCTGCGGGGCAAGGGCCTTCAGCCAGTCCTCGCGGCCGAGCGCGCGCAGGACGAGCATGAGCGATCGGACCGTGCTGTTCTTGCCGTACTCCAGCTTCTTCACGGCATTGAGCGCGATCCCCGCTCGGGCGGCGAGGGTCTGCTGGTCGAGGCCCTGCCGGAGCCGCAGGGCACGAAGCTGCTGACCCAGCACGTCGATGGCCGGCATACGTTTCGAAGAGTTCTTGACTATCATTTAGTAGACCTTATAGAGTCTATTAGATTAATAATATCTAGTCAATGTACCTTTTAAGGTCTACTAATTATCCACATAGATTCCTGGCGTGTTCTTCTGTATGTTCTCCTTCATGCCACGGCCTCTGGCGGTTCCGCGCGCTCGAACGTCATGGTCACACGCGTGCCCGGCGGCTCGTCCCCGGCATGGATCGGCGATTCGAGCGTGATGGTGCCGCCATGGCGGCGCGTGATGACGTCCGCGATCGCGAGCCCCAGTCCGCTGCCGGCGGCTGCGCCCGCCCGCACCGCGGCGCCCCGATAGAATCGCTCGAACACGCGCGCCCGATCGGCCGCTGCCACGCCGATGCCGTCATCTTCGACATCGATCGCCACGCGGGTCCCCTCCGACCGCACCCGCACCCGCACCGTGCCGCCGGACGGACCGTATTTGACCGCGTTCTCGCACACGATCGACAACAACCGTTGCACCTGCCGCGGCTCGGCGCGAATCCGCAGCGGCTCGTCTTCCACCGTCAGGGCGATGGACGATGCGGAGGACGCGCGCCAGGACGCGACAAACGCGGCCGCCAGTGCGCCGAGGTCCACCACGGTGTCCGGAAGCGCTTCCATGCCGGCGTCGGCGCGCGCCATGGTCAACAGGTCGTCGACCAGATCGCTCATCTGCCGCGAGAGCGCGTGAATTTCCGTGAGCGCGCGTTGGTATTCCTCCGGCGATCGATCGCGGCGCAGCGCCAGCTCGGCGGTCGTGCGCACGAGCGCGACCGGCGTGCGCAGCTCATGTGACGCTTCCGACGTGAAGCGCGCGATGTTCCCCACGCCCTCCTCGAGGCGGTCGAGCATGCCGTTGAACGTCACGGCCAGGCGCTGCAGTTCATCGCGCGCCGGCGGCACGTCCAGGCGCTGGTGCAGATTCTCGACGTTGATGAGCTGCGCCGCCTGTGTCAGCCGGTCCACGGGCCGCAGCGCGCGGCCGCTGACCACGAATCCGCAAAGCGCGGCGACGATGCTCGCCAACGGCAGGAGCCAGAACAGCATGCGTTGCGCCCGAGCCAGCGCGGCGTCGGCCGGCCCCATCGGCACGGCGATCACCGTGGCCAGCCGCGCGCCGCGGACGGTCACCGTCCGCGCCGAGGCACGGTACGGCTGGCCGCCGATCGAGACATCCGCGGTCATCGCGTCGCCGCGTGCCGCCGCCGCGTGCAACACCGACGTCGCGGCCGGCCACCCGGCCACGGCGGGCCTCGCGAGCGGCTGGCCATCGCCGCCGGTCACCTCGAAGAGCGCGTTGCCCAAGGACACATCGGCGTACTCGCGGTACTCGTCGCTGAGTTCCGCCGGCGTCAGTCGGGTCTCGAGTCCGTTCGCGAAGCGTTCCAGCCCGCTGTGGTGCGCCGCCAGCAGCTGGTCGGCCGCGCGCGTCACGCTGTGGCGCACGAGCGCCAGCACGGCACCGGCCATCACGATCAGCGCGACGAGCGTCAGCCCCGCGTACCACATCGTCAACCGCACGCGAATCGAACGCCGCATCATGCGGACGCCTCGTCGCCGAGCCGGTAGCCAACGCCGCGCACGGTGTGAATCAGCGGCGGCTGACCAGGCCGGTCGATCTTCTGGCGCAGCAACCGGATGAAGGCATCGAGGGTGTTGGCTTCGACGTCGCGGTCGAATCCCCAGAGGCTCTCGACCAGGGCCCGGCGCGTGACCACGCGTCCCGCCCGGCGCAGCAGGCACTCCAGCAACCGGAACTCCGTCGGCGTCAGCGCGACGGCCGCGCCGGCGCGACGCACGAGGTGCGCCGCCGGGTCGAGCGCGAGATCGCCGAGCGTCAACGTACCGGTGTGCTGCAGCGGCGCGCGACGCGCCAGCGCGCGCAATCGCGCGAGGAGCACGTCAAACGCGAAGGGCTTGGTCAGATAGTCGTCGGCGCCCGCGTCGAGGCCCGCCACCACGTCAGCCTGCGTGTCGCGCGCGGTGAGCATCAACACCGGCGTGGCATGGCCGCGCGCGCGCAGATCACGCGCCACTTCCACACCTGAGCGGTCGGGCAGCATGACATCAAGCACGATCACGTCGAACGACGAGATCTTGGCCTGATCGAGCGCCGCTTCGGCGTCGCCGACCGCCATGACGCTGTGGCCCTCTTCGGTGAGGCCGCGCCGGACCAGCGCGCGCATGCGCGCGTCGTCCTCGACATAGAGAATGCGCACACGCCATTGTCGCTGATTCGGCGGCGCCAGCGCCTTTCATCTGATCTTCAGCTGGTCGTGCTCAAATGACTGGTGAGGTGCTACCCATGTCACTCATCCGCATCACCAGTGTGGCGTTCGGCCTGCTGGCCGCCGTCACGATCGCCAACGCCCAGGCCCCCAAGACCAAGCTGCCGATGGCCGTCGAGGCCGCGTTCAGGAAGGCCTATCCGAATGCGACGATCAAGACTTCGTCGTCCGAGAAAGGAGATGGCAAGCTGCAGTACGAGATCGAGAGCGTGGACGGCAAGACGAATCGCGATGTCGTGTATCTTGCGGACGGCACTGTCGTCGCCATCGAAGAACAGATCGACGCGGCCGCGGTTCCGTCCCCTGTGGTGACGGCCCTCAAGGCGCGGTATCCGAAGGCCACCGTCACGAAATACGAGAAGTTGACCAAAGGCACAGCCATTTCGTACGAAATGGAGCTCAAAGGCGTTTCCGTGAAGGAAGCGGAGATCGCACCGGACGGCACGTTCATCATTCCGAAGCCTGTGAAGAAGTAGGTCGGCCTCGACCGCCTGCCGTTCTTTTCCTGGACGGCAGGCGAGCGACACGTCGACCGCACGGACCTGCAACATCCGGTCACCACTCCGCGCAACACACCTCCCGCCTCTGAGTCCCTGACAGCCTCGAGCAATGGTTCGACACCGTCGATGAGACGGCGGTGGCGTGGCGGCTTCACGGCTCGCGTGTCAGATAGTAATGGACCGCCGGCGTGATGATCAGGGACAGCACCATGGAGATGAGGATGCCGCCGACGACCGCGATGGCGAGCGGCTGGAGCATCTGGGAGCCGGCCCCGATGGCGAACGCGAGCGGCAACATGCCGGCCACGGCCGCCAGCGCGGTCATCACGATGGGCCGGAGTCGTCGCCGTCCCGCTTGGATCATGGCCTCTTCGGCCCCCATGCCGAGATCGCGGAACTTGTGGTCCGCATCGAGCAGCAGAATGCCGTTCTTCGCCACGATCCCGATGACCATGATGAGGCCCATGAAGGAAGCGATATTGAAGGTCGTATTCGTGACAAGAAGCGCGAAGAAGACGCCGGCCGTGGACAAGAGCGCCGACGAGAGGATGGCGATCGGCGCGGCGAAACTCGTGAACTCGATGAGCAGCACGGCGAAGACGAGGACCAGCGCCAGGACCAGCACCACCACGAGGTCGTGAAACGAGTGTTGCTGCTCGGCGAAGAGCCCGCCGTACGTCACGCGAACGGATGATGGCAGGTGCATCTCGGCAATGGCGGCCTGGATCTCCGACATGCCGGTACCGAGATCCACGCCCTCGAACCGTGCGGTCACTTCGACTTCGCGCTGGAGATTCTCACGCAGGATTTCGGTCTGTCCAGGCAGCTCCGTGATCGACGCCAGTGACCCGAGTGTCGCCGTCCGGCCGGCGGCACTGACAAACAACGTGTCGCGCATGCTCGCAAGCGATGCACGGGCATCAGCCGGCAACCGGACGCGGATTGGATACGACCGGTCGTTGACGATCACCGGCGTCGGCGCTTGCGCCCCAAGCAGGATGGCGCTGGCGTCCGTCGAAACCTCTTCGGGCGTGAAGCCCGCCTGGGCGGTGACCGTCGGACTCACCTGGAACGTGACGGTCGGACCGCTGATCGTGTTCTCGATGCCGTCCTTGATGTCGACGACGCCCGCGATCTTGCCGATCCTGTCGGCGACCTGCGGCGCCAGACGGTTGATGAGGGCCGCGTCCTCCGAGAACAGCTTGATCACCGCCGGCTCAGGCGCGCTTGTCAGGTCGCCGATCATGTCCTGCAGCACCTGGACGAACTCGATCTGAAGCGCCGGCTCTTCACGGTTGATTTGCGCTCGAACGTCGGCAATCACTTCATCGATGCCACGCGCCCGCTTCGCCTTGAGCTTCACGGAAATGTCGCCTCGATTCGCCTCGGTCACCGAGGCGAGGCCAAGTTGCAGACCGGTGCGACGCGACGTGCTCTCCACTTCCGGCAACGACCGCACGATCTGAAGGGCGTGCGAGACGATGCGATCGGTTTCCGTCAGAGAACTGCCGGCGGGCGTGAAGTAGTCAATGATGAAACCGCCCTCGTCCATGGCAGGCAGGAGGTCCGTACCGAGCGAGCGGTACGACACCACCGAGAGCGCGACGAGCACGGCCGTGAATCCGGCCAGCCACCACGGATGCTCGAGCGCCCGACGCAGCCACACCTCGTAACGGCGGATGATGCCGCCGAACAGGCCCTTCATGGACGCTTCCTCGGCCGCCAGCACGAGCTTCAACTCTTCGTCGGGGGTGCGGGCTGGCGGGACATGATGTCCGGCCTTGTCCCGCCTGACGAAATACAGGCTGAGCGTGGGCGTCCACGTCAGCGCCAGCGCCAACGAGGCGAGCAGAGCTACTGACATGGTGACGGCCAGCGCCCTGAAGAACACGCCGGTGACGCCGGTAATCGCAATGAGTGGCAGGAACACGACGATGGGAGTAATCGTTGATCCAATCAGCGGCACCGTCAGCTCATGAAGCGCCCGTTGCACCGCCTCCAGGCGTCCCTGACCGGCATCCCGATGCAGCACGATGTTCTCGACCACGACGATCGCGTCGTCGATCACGAGGCCGACCGCCGCGGCCAGTCCCCCAAGCGTCATCAGATTGAAGCTCTGGCCCAGCACCTTGAGGGCGATGAACGTCGCGGTGAGGGTGACCGGAATCACCAGACCCGCGACGAGCGACGATCCCCAATCGCGAAGGAATAACACGAGGATGATCGACGCCAGGATAATGCCCAGGAGCACGGCGTCACGAACGCTGGTGATGGCCGCTTGAACCAGCTCCGCCTGGTCGTAGTACGGCTCGACATGCACGCCGGCCGGCAGCGACGCGCGGATGGCTGCGATCTCCTGGTGCACCTCGTCGGCCACGGTGACCGTGTTGCTGCCCGGCTGGCGATTGATCGGCAGCAGGACCGCCGGTTTCCCGCCGGCCGTCACGATCGTATACACGGGGGCTTCCGACGGTCCGACGGCCGCGACGTCGCCAATGTGGATCGGCACGCCGAGCGGAGTGTTCTTGACGGCAATCGCGCTGAGGCCCGCCGGCCCCGTGACCTGGCCGCTGACGAGCCCCAAGACGAGCTGATGATTGGCTTCGAGCAGGCCCGGCGACTCGATCAAATTCGTGCGACCGACGGCCGCGAGAATATCGGTGACCGTGATCCCGGTTCGCAGCAGATCGGCTGGACGCGGCACGATATGGAACTCGGGTTGCCGGCCGCCCTGGACGAGCACGCTCGAGACGCCGTCCAGTCGATTCAGTCGTGGTTTGATGGTGTACGTGGCCAGCTCCCAGAGCGCGGTCTGTGAGATCGTGTCCGATGTCAGGCTGTAGCCGAGGATCGGAAAGCTGGAGAACATGAGGCGGTTCGTGGTGATCTGGGCCGTCGACGGCAGCGAGGCCTGGATCCGCGCCATCGCAGCATCGACATATTGCAGCGTCTGGAACATGTCGTGGCTCCAGTCGAAAAACAGATCAATTTCGGCGGAGCCTCGACTCGTAATCGAGCGAACCACCTGCAGGCCTGGGACGCTATTCACCCCTTCCTCGATCGGGCGTGTGATGGTGACCAGCATCTGGTTGGTCGGCATCACGCCGTTGTCGACACCGATGATCACGCGGGGAAACTGGGTCGAGGGAAACACCGCGATCGGAATGGTGAACGCCAGATAGCTGCCCGCCACGGCAACCGTCACGATCAGAAAGATCAGCGATTTGGCGTGGCGCGCGAACCAGTACTCTCGCCCGTTCGAAGCGGATGGCTCGGTCACGTCTTCTTGGCTCCCGTCTGAGGCGTCGCAGGACTCGGCGCCGGCACCCGTACATGCATCCCGTCCGGCAGACCGTACGCGCCCGCCGCGACGACGGTCTCTCCCGCACGCAAGCCCTTGGTGACCTGCACACGGTCCCCTTGGGTGATCCCGATTTCGACCGGCCGTGTGCGCGCGACGCCCTTCGCATCGACGACCATCACGGAGTGGCTGCCGTCGGGGGCGGTCAGCAATGCCACCTCTGGAACGACAAGCGCGTCGGGAACCGTGCGGGCGACGACGGTCACGCGCACGCTCGTGCCGGGCTTGAGCGCGCCGTCCGGGTTGGGCGCCTGGACCCACACTTGCACCGTCGTGCTCGACGGATCCAGCGCGGGGCTCACGATAATGACCGTGCCGACCACGGGCTTGATGACGCCGGGCACGATGAGCGTGGCCGCGTCACCAGCCTTCAACGAGGCCGCCCGCGCCGCCGGCACGGGCGCGCGCGCCACGGTGGCTGAGGTGTCCATGACCGTCAGTAGCGGGGTGCCGACCGTGGCCATCTCGCCCGGATAGAACGACCGGTCGGTGACGACGCCGTCAATCGGGCTCCGGATCGTGGCGTAGCCAAGCTGCGCCACGGCCGCCTCATACTGGCCCTTGACCGATGCGAGTTGCGCTTCGGCCGCCTTCAGAGTTTGTGTCCGTGTGACCCCGCGCATGGCTGACAAATGCAGCCGTGCGATTTCGTACTGGCTCTTGGCCTGACCGAGCGCCACCGTCGCAATTTCAAGATCGCGCCGGGGCAACGCGCCCTGCGTGAACAGCCGCTGGCGGTCGTCGTAGACCCTCTGCTGTGAGTCGAACGCTTCCTTCAACGTCGACACGTCCAACTCCGCCTTTTGGACCTCCGCTGGGACGCTGGCCTGCTGCGTCATCGCGTACGTGGCCTGCGCCTGTTCGAAGAGTCCCAGGCTCTGGGCGGCGGCGGCGGCCAGATCCTGATGCTCGAGGACCACCAGCACCTGCCCCTTGCGTACGCGTTCTCCGCGGTTGACTTCGAAGCGCTCGACCGGGGCGGAGATCTTTGGGACGATCGCTGCCTGCGCCAGCGGGTAGAGCAGCGCGTCAGCCGTGACGACGTCGGCGATAACCTCCGGCGCGACGGTGACGGTTTGCACCGTAACGACCGGCTCCTGTGGGGCGGGCTCCTTCGAGCATGCGCCCGTGGTGCTGAGCGCGGCCATGAGCGCAACGGCCCAACGACGCCGGGCCGTCCGTTCGGTACGACCGTCGCGATCGAGCGTGAGCATGTGCGCCATCAGAACTTCCCCGTCAATGTCTGGAGGTTGGCGAGCGCCAGATGATACCGAGCCTGGCCGTCGTCGTACGCGTAGCGGGCGGTGACGAGGGTGGTCTGTGCATCAACCACTTCGAGCACCGTCGATTCGCCGGCCTGATAGCGGAGCGTCGTGAGGCGAAGGCTGTCGGCCGCAAGGTCAACCGACCGCCTCAGTGAATCCAGTTCATCGCGGGCCGCTTGAGCTTCCTCGTAAAACATGTCCAGATTCGCGAGCAGTTGCCGCTGCGCGAACGACACGTCGACGCGCGCCCGTGTCTGTTGGAGGCGTGCGGCGGCAATCTGGCCCTGCGACGCGCCCCAATTCCACAACGGCACGTTGACGGAAAACATGATGCTGGAGCCCACATTGCGGACGCCATCGGTCGAGCGGGCAACGTGACTCGCATCGAGGCCGTAGAGATAATCGACCGCGAGCGACGGCAGCATCCGGCCGCGCGCCGTCCACAGGTCTTGACGCGCCTGCCGCAGCGCCGCCTCAGCGGCAGCGAGAACAGGATTCTCGCGGGCCGCCTGCGCCCGCACCGTCTCGAAGGCCGGCAGCGGCGCCGGCGTCGCCAGATCGTCCGCCACGGTGAAGGCCGTGTCGTAGGTCGGAAAGATCACGATGGCGAGCTCGCTCACGCTGTTCTTCAGCACCCGTTCGGCTTCGCGCAGATCGCGCCGGCGCTGCTCGGCCTGAATCCGGGCCTTGACGACGTCGGCATGCGCAGACTCACCGCCCGTTTCCCGTTTCTGGGTGAGCGCGACAAACTGGCGGGCGTCCGCGTCCGCTTGCTGCGCCGTCGCATATTTCCGCTGGGAGACGACCACCGCGTCGAAACGCCGCACGACGGTCACGACGAGGCCGCGCGTGGCGATCTCTGTCTCGGCCCGGGCAATATCCTCCGCCGCGGCCGCGCTGCGGTACGCGGCCGTCTCGGCCACGCCGAACACTGCGTGGACGCTGGCCTGACTCACGTATTCGCGGGCGCCGTTGCTGGCGATGAACACGGGGCCACCGTTGGCGCCAGCTTGCGTGGAGACGTAGGCATTGACAGAGGTCAGGCTCGGCAGCAGCAGCGACCGGGCCTGCAAGCGCGCGGCGTGCGCGAAACCGACACTCGTCGCGGCCGCCTGCAGTTCCGGACTGTTCGCCCGCGCGAGCCTCAGGGCATCGTCGAGCGTAATCACCGGAGCCTTCTGCGGCGGCGCAAGCGTCTGAGGAGATCCGACGAGGCTCTGCCCGTACGCAGGTGCCGCGCCGAGCGCCAGCAGCGCCAGCAGCGCCAAGTTTGAACGTTGGCTCATATGCCCCATCATTCTGTTTCTAGCACACTGCAGGCGCATCCTCCGTACCCATTCACGACGATCTCGGGCCGGCGCTGACTCATTCAGAATCGCCGCCTTGGCATGTGCACCCTCATCGGCCATTTGAGCAGGACGATCTGAAGATCACATGAAAGATGCCACCGGAATGCGCAGCGTTGCGCGGCACCCCGGCGCGCCCGCGCGGTTCTCCAGCGTGAGCGCGCCGTGGTGCGCTTCGGCGATCTGCCGGCTCAGCACCAGGCCGATGCCCGACCCGTTCGGCTTGGTCGTGAAGAACGGGACGAACAGGTTCGACGTGTCCGGCAATCCCTTGCCCTCGTCGTCGATCGCGACCTCGAGCCACTCACCCACGGCCCGCCAGCCGATCGTCACGCCGCCGTGAGTCTCGAGCGACGCGTCCACGGCATTGCGCACGAGGTTGATGAGCAGCTGCTCGAGTTGATCCGAGTCGGCGATCACCGTGAGATCCGGCCCGCCCAGGAGGCGCACCACCAGGCGTTTTTCGAGTTCCACGATGCGGCTGATCAGCGGGGCCATGGCCACGCGCTTCGGCTGCGGCTTGGGCAGCCGCGCCAGCTGCGCGTAGGCGCGGAGGAACCGGCCGAGCGCGCCCGAACGTTCTTCGATCAGCGACAGGCCCTGCAGCACTTCCTCCTGGCGCTCGAATCCGGCCGCGCGCTCGATAATGCGTTTCACCGAGTGCGCGATCGACTTGATCGGCGTCAGCGAGTTGTTGATCTCGTGCGACAACACGCGGACGATGCGCTGCCAGGCCGCCTGCTCTTCTTCGCGCAGCGCCTGGCTGAGGTCGGCCATCACCACGAGGTGATGCGGCCGGCCGTCGCGGTAGAAGGACGCGCGGCGCACCTCGTACCGGCCGCGGCGTCCGCCGATCGTGCGGTCCACGAGGCGGCGCGGCTCGCCGCTGAGGTACTCGTCGAACGCGAACGCGCTGGCCGGCTGGCCGATCATGTCCGCCTCGGACCGGCCGAGCAGCTGCTCGCCCGCCTTGTTGACCAGCAGCACGTGCTCGCTCGGATCGAAGGCAAAGACCGCGACCGCGATCTCCTCCATCACGTGCGTCAGGAGCGCGGTCGACTCGACGGCTTCGGTCCGCTGCCGCTGGAGCGTGCTGCCGAGGTCGTTCACCTCGCGCATCACGCCGGCCATCGCGCTGCCGCTCCGCGCGCTGAGGCCGCGAATCGAATAGTCGCCTTCGCGCAGCGCGCCGAGCAGATTGGCCACGAGCTGCAGCGACCGCACCACGAGCTGCCGGGCCACCGACGCGGCGATGCTCCACGTGAGCAGCGCCGCCGCGGTCAGCGTCCAGCGGATTTCCGGCGGCATCGCCGTGCGCCAGAGCATCGCCAGCGCGATCAGCACCGCCGGCGCGCCGCCCGCGAGCACCAGCAGGGTCAGCGAGAGTTCCAGATTGCGCGCGTGGGGGCGGCTCGACATCAGAGTCCGAACTGCTGCAACCGGCGATAGAGCGCGCTGCGGCTCATGCCCAGCTGGTCGGCGGCTTTCCGGACGTCACCCGCGTGGCGCGCCAGCACTTTCTGAATGAAGATCTTTTCCGCCTGCTCCAGGGTCAGCTCTTCGGGCGCGCCCGGGGCCGCGGCCCCCTGCAGGCCCAGGTCGACCGCCGTGATCTGCGCGCCGCGCGCCATCAGCACGCCACGTTCGATCGCGTGGGCCAGTTCGCGCACGTTGCCGGGCCACGGATGCGCGTCGATCGCCTGACGCGCCGTGCGATCGAAGCCCTCGAACGTGCGCGTGTACCGTTCCGCGTAGCGCTCCAGATAATGCGACGCCAGCGGCATCACGTCGTCGCGCCGGTCGCGCAGCGGCGGGAGATGGATCACCACCGTGTTCAGGCGGTACAGCAAATCCTCGCGAAACCGGCCGGCGCTGATTTCCGCCGCCAGATCCGCGTTGGTGGCCGACAGCACGCGCACGTTCACATAGATCACGCGCGACGATCCGACCTTCTGCACCTCGCCCGTCTGCAGCACGCGCAACAGCTTGGGCTGGAGCTTGGACGGCATGTTCGCGATTTCGTCGAGGAACAGCGTGCCCTCGTCGGCCAGCTCGAAACAGCCGATGCGATCCGTGCGCGCGTCGGTGAAAGCGCCCTTGACATGGCCGAAGAGCTCGCTTTCCGCAACGCCTTCGGACAATCCACCGGCGTTCATCGTCACGAGCGGCTTCGACGAGCGGTTCGACAGACGGTGCAGGAGGCTCGCGACCACTTCCTTGCCGGTGCCGTGCTCGCCGGTGATCAGCACGCTCGCATCCGACGGCGCCACGCGCTCGATGGTCTCGCGCACGGCTCTCATCGCGGGCGCTTCGGCGATAAACGTCGGCAGGTCGCGCCGCTGCAGCCGCGTGTTCTCTTCCTGCAGCCGCCGGCTGCGGCGGAGCGCGCGCCGCAGTTCCAGTTGCGTCTGCACCGCCGCCAGCACCTTGTCGTCGTCCCACGGCTTTTCGATGTAGTCGCGCGCGCCGCGACGCATCGCCTCCACGGCGCCGGCGACGCTGCTCCACCCGGTCATCACGAGGACGGGCAGCGTGGGATCAATCGACTTGATGCGGTCGAGCAGCTCGAAGCCCTCCTGGCCGGACGTCGTGTCGCGGGTGTAGTTGAGGTCGATGATCGCCACGTCGAAATCGGACCGCTCGAGCGCGGTCAGCAACTCGCCCGGCGAGGCCGCGGTCGCGACGTCAAAGCCTTCGCCGCCCAACAGAAGCTTCAGGGCCCCGAGGATGTCAGGCTGGTCGTCGGCAACCAGAATGCGTCCAGTCATTGGGTCCTCGCCGTCCCATAAATGGGATTCATGCGCTCATTTTGCCCGGTTTCGTGCATTCGCGCCTAACCAATAGGAAGAGTCGTGCCAATGGAAACGTGGCACTGGTCTTGTAGGGATCCTGCACGTGTCACGAGTGCTCGTCGCCGACGATCAGACCGACATCCTGCACGCCTTGCGGCTGCTGCTGACGGAGCTCAACTGCGACATTGATCTGGTGAACTCGGTCGATGGCGCCCTCGCCCAGCTGGAGCGCCACACCTACGATCTGCTCCTGATGGATCTGAACTACACGCGCGACACCACCTCGGGCCGCGAAGGGCTCGAGTTGCTCGACCGGGCGCGCACGTACGATCCCATGTTGCCGATCGTGGTGATGACCGGTTGGGGCAGTATCGACACCGCGGTGGAGGCGATGCGGCGTGGGGCGAAGAGCTTCGTGCAGAAGCCGTGGGACGATGCGGTGCTCAGCGAGATTGTCGAGCGCGAGCTTGCCGACGGCGTGGCGCTGCGCCAGCGGGACACCCGGCACGCGCGCGAACAGGAGGACGCGCGTCTGATCCAGCGCGCGCTGCTTCCGTCCGCCATGCCGCATGTGGACGGGTGCGATATGGCCGCGCGGTGGCAGCCGGCGTCGGGCATCGGCGGCGACTGTTACGACCTGCTGCGGTTCAGCCACGCGCGCGCGGGGATCTCCATCGCCGACGTGGTCGGCAAGGGCCTGCCCGCGGCGCTCCTGATGTCGAACCTGCAGGCCGCGGTGCGCGCGTTCGCCACTGACGGCGCCGCCACGCGCGACGTCGCGTCGAGCGTGAACCGGCTGCTCTCGCGCAACATCTCGGCCGGCAAGTTCGTGACGTTCTGTTACGCCGTGGTGGACATGGCGGCCGGCACGATCGAGTACGCGAATGCCGGCCACAACCCGCCGGTGCTGCTCAGAGCCGGCGGCGGCGTCGAGTGGCTCAACGCCACGGGCGTCGTCCTGGGCGTGTTTCCGGACGGCGTCTACGACAGCCGCACCGTGCCATTCGGTCCGGGCGATCAGCTGATCTGCTACACCGACGGCATCACGGAAGCGTACGATGACCGCGGCGAGGAGTTCGGCGCCGACCGGCTCATCACCACCGTTCGCCGCGCCGGCGCCCGCGCGGCCGCCGCCGACACCGTCGACGCCGTCACTGCCGCGGTCGCGGTCTGGACGGGCGGCACCGTACAGGATGATGCGACGCTCATTGTTGTCGCTCGCAATGCTTAAGTGAGGCAGTTGGGCCATGCGGCAGTGAATTGCCGCATTGCCCCATTGCCCCATTGCCTCATTGCCTCATTAATATGTGGTCATGCGTCCACTCGTTGTTGTCGCCGCGGCGCTGCTGCTGGCCCCCCAGACGGTCCGCACGCCCGACGTGCCGTACGTCCCAACGCCGCCGGCCATCGTGGACGCGATGCTGGCCCTGGCCGGCGTGACGGCAACGGATGTCGTGTACGACCTGGGATGCGGCGACGGACGCATCGTGATCGCGGCCGCAAAGCAGTACGGCGCCCGCGGGGTGGGTGTCGACATCGATCCCCGGCGGATCGAGGAGGCCCGCGCCAACGCCGTTGCGGCCGGCGTGGCCGACAAGGTCGCGTTTCGCGTGGAGGATTTGTTTACGACCGACCTTCGCGGCGCCAGCGTGGTCGCGCTGTACCTGCTGCCGTCGACCAACGCGCGATTGATTCCGAAGCTGCGCGCCGAGTTGAAGCCGGGCAGCCGCATTGTCTCGAACAGTTTCGACATGGGATCCGCGTGGCCCGCCGACCGGCGCGTGCCGATCGAGGGCACCGCGATCTTCCTGTGGCGAGTACAATAAGCGGCTCGTGACCTTTCGTCACTGGTTCCTCGAGGGGCTTCAGGCCCCGGCGGCCGCGCACGCCGGCGCGCCGCACAAAGCGGCGTGGTGGCAGGTCATGTGCCTGACCGGCGTGGACTACTTCTCCACGCTCGGGTACCAGCCGTCGATCGCGTTCGTGGCCGCGCAGTACCTGTCGCCGTTCGCGACGATCGTGGTGGTGCTGCTCACGCTGTTTGGCGCGCTGCCCGTGTACAACCGCATCGCCGCGCTCAGCCCGCACGGGCAGGGCAGCCTGTCGGTGCTCGAAGAACGCCTGCCGCGCTGGCGCGGCAAGGCGTTCGTCCTGTGCCTGCTGGGATTTGCCGCCACCGACTTCGTGATCACGATCACGCTGTCGGCCGCCGACGCGACGGCCCACATCATCGAGAACCCGTTCGTCCCGCAGTGGATGGACCACCGCGTGGTGATCACGCTGCTGCTGCTGGCTCTCCTGGGCGGCATCTTCCTGAAGGGGTTCAAGGAGGCCATCTGGCTGGCCGTCGGCCTGGTGGCGGCCTACCTCGCGCTGAACGGGCTGGTCGTGGGCCGCGAGTTGTGGGTGCTGGCGCACCATCCCGACTGGATGCAGGCGTGGCGCGCGAACCTGTTCACGCAGCAATCCAATCCCGTGATGATGGTGGCGCTCGCGCTGATCCTGTTCCCCAAACTCGCGCTGGGCTTGTCGGGCTTTGAAACCGGCGTGGCCGTGATGCCGCTGGTGCGGGGCGTGGACCGCCCGACGGTGGACCCGGCGATCGAACTCCGCGCGCGCATCGACAACACCCGCAAGCTGCTCAAGACCGCCGCCATCATCATGAGCGTGCTGCTGATCGGCAGCGCGTTCGTCACCACCACGATGATCCCGGCGTCGGCGATGCTCAGCGGCGGCCAGGCGAACGGCCGCGCGCTCGCGTATCTGGCGCATCGCGACTTCGGCGAAGTGTTCGGCACGATCTACGACATCTCGACGATCGCCATTCTCTGGTTTGCCGGCGCGTCGGCGATGGCGGGCCTGCTCAACCTCGTGCCGCGCTACCTGCCGCGCTACGGCATGGCGCCCGACTGGGCGCGGGCCACGCGCCCGCTCGTGTCGCTGATCATCGTGATCGCGTTTTTCGTGACCGTCATGTTTGACGCCGACGTCGACGCGCAGGGCGGCGCGTACGCGACCGGCGTGCTCGTGCTGATGACGTCGGCGTGCATCGCCGTGATGGTCGCGCTGCCGCTCAGCCGCCTCAAGTTTCTGCCCATCGCGGTGATCTTCGTCTACACGACGATCCTCAACATGTTCGAGCGGCCGGAGGGCCTGAAGATCGCGAGCTGGTTCATTGCCACGATCATCGGCACGTCGCTCGTCTCGCGCGTGCTGCGTTCCACCGAGATCCGCATCGAAGGCGTCGACTACGACGATCAGGCCGAGCTCTTCATCAAGGAAGCCGCCGCCGCCGGACGTCTCAGCAACGCCACGTACCCGGCGCTGCGCATCATCGCCAACCGGCCGAACACCGGACAGCGGGACGAGTACGACCGCAAGCTCACGGTGGCGCGCCGCGAACACCACCTGCCGGAGGCCGATCCGGTGCTGTTCCTGGAGATCCGCCCGAGCGACGTCTCGGATTTCTCCAACGTGCTGCGCGTGCAGGGCGTGGACATCGACGGCCACCGCGTGCTGCGCTGCTCGAGCCCCGCGATCCCCAATGCCATCGCGGGCCTGCTCTTGAACCTGCGCGATCGCACCCAGTGCCTGCCGCACGCGTACTTCGGCTGGACGGAAGGCAACCCCATCGCCTATCTGCTGAAATTCCTCGCCTTCGGCGAAGGGGACACAGCCCCGGTGTGTCGCGAGGTGCTCCGACAGGCTGAGCATGTGCCGGAGCTGCGGCCGCGCATTCATGTGGGATAGGTGAGGCAGTGAGGCAGTGAGGCAGTGAGGCAGTGAGGCAGTGAGGCAATGAGGCAATGAGGCAATGAGGCAATGAGGCAATGAGGGAATTTGACTGCCGAACGGCCCAACTGCCTCACTGTCTAACTAGCTGAATCAGTCTGTCGAGCAGTTCGGCCTGCGCGGTGTTGATCAGGCGGCGCGCGACGTCGATCGCGTAGAACCCGGCGCGATCGATCTCCGGCACCTGGATCCAGCGACCGGAGCGGGGCGGCCACTCGGTGGTGGTCATCTCGCTCTTCAACACGGAGGGGTCGGCGTCGCCTTCGAACGCGAACGCGTGCACGATCTTCCCGCTGCGTTGCACGATGTGCCCGAGCGGCAGGTACGGGGGCGCGGGCTCAAAGCCGGTTTCCTCGCGAAACTCCCGGATGGCGGTGTCGAGCGGCCCCTCGCCCGGATGCATCCCGCCCTTGGGAATTGTCCAGGCCGCGTCGTGCCGACTCGCCCAGTACGGCCCTCCCGGGTGCGCCAGGAGCACCTCGAGCCCGCCGGCGCCGCGTCGGAACAGCAGCAAGCCGGCGCTCTCCTTGCAGCGGGCACGTTGGGCGGACATGCAATCAAGATACGACTGGAAGGGTTCCAGAGTGTCAGGGTGTCAAGGTGTCAGGGTGCTGGTGCCAGGGTGCGAAGGTGCCAAGGTGCCAAGGTGCGCCGCACAACCTCGCGCCCGTGCCTCGCACCTCGCACCTCGCACGCGCGCCCGCACCCGCACCTCGCACTTGCACCTCGCACCCGCACCTCGCACTTGCACCTCGCACCCGCACCTCGCACCTGCACCTCGCACCCGCACCTCGCACCTGCACCT
>JAKALV010000310.1 GCA_021824055.1 Acidobacteriota bacterium | reverse complement strand
GGTCCGGACACCGCCGGCCGCGCGGCTGAACCGGTTACTTGATCGCCTTGGGCGGCGGCTTGAGGGTGTATTCCTTCGTGTACGTGAGCTCGACGCCCGGGCGATTCACCCGGATCTCGATCATCCGGCGCCGCTTGAGCGGATCGGGGTTGTTCGAGTAGTACCCGAGGATGTAGTAATCGCTGGCCTCGGCGTCAATGCGCTTCAGGGCCTTGTCAAAGTCATTCTGATTGACCACGGCAAACCCGCCCGTCAGCTCCGCGATGACGCGCAGCGTGTCCTGTGACGTCCGGACGTTGTCCATGTACTCCGACGTGCTCACGTCGGTCTCGTCCAGATCGGGTCCCCCGGCCAGCCCGCGGGGATCAATCGTGTAGATCGTGACGTTGGCGCGATTGGCCTGACGCGTCAGCTCCGCCAACTCACGAACCAGGTCGGCCTGATGGAATTCGTTGTTCTGCTCTTCGAACGGATTGCTCAACAGGGACGGATCCACCTGGTTCGGATCCGCCTGCCCCAGGTCCGTGGAGCCGTTCATGGAATTCTGCTGGGCGTCGAACCGCTTGCGCGCGTCCGGAAACGGGTTGAAGTCGTAGCCGCTCGACATGTAGATGAAGATCTTGCGGCGGTTGGTAATCTGACTGAAGTTCTTGAGCACGTCGTACGCCGTGGAGAACGCGGTGTTCGCGCGGTACTTCACCTCGGCGGGGCCGTCGGCCGTGCTGGCCGCCCGCACCAGATCCGACGGCTTCAGGCCCGCGCCGGAAATCTTGGAGATGATCTCGGGGATGCGCTTCCGGTCGTAGGTCATGTCCTGCGCAATCGACGAATACCCGGTGGACACCACGCCGTACAAATCGCCTTCGTGAATCAACTGATCCGAGATCTTCTTCATCAGCTGGCGCATGCGCGAGGTCAGCTTGAATTCGATGTGCAGGTCGTCGATGAAAATCAGGATGATGCGGCCCGACGTGTCGGCCGGGGGGCGCACCGCGGGCAGGATGATGCCGGCCGGCGGCGCCACCGCGGCCGGCGTGATGTCGCTCAGCAGCCGTCCGCCATGGCTGAGCGCGAAGCTCTCGATCTTCTGCGGCACGCCATCCTCGAGCAGCGTGAAGTCTTCGCGCTTCAGGTCGGGCAGGAACTGCTTGGTCTTCGCATCGCGGACCGTGACGTCCTTGCTGACGAAATCAATCGAGGTCGTGAAGCGGGTCCCCTGCTGCGGGGTCGGCGGGGCCTGCGTCCCCTGCGCCCACACGATCGTCGACGCCGCGATCGTCACTGCCAGCCGGACCCACCACTTCGAGCTCATTTGCATCATGTCCAATTATCGCAGAACCCGGCGACTCCCGGTCTCTCGTTCGCCCGCCGCGACGTCCACGCCGCCGACGCGGCAACTCCTGCCGGATGGCCTCGCAGTCGGCCGCGAACGTCGCGACCCCCGCGGCCACGGCCGCGTCGTCGATCCACTCGTCAGGGTTGAGACGACCGGCGCTCTCGATTAGCCGGTCCCGCTCTTCGGGCGTGCGCGACCGCCGGGCGATCCGCTGCGTCAGCTCGCTGTAGGCCGCGCGCATGCGGGCGGCCTCGGCGGCGCCGACGGCGCGCCCGAGCGGCGTCTCGTCTTCCAGAATCGCCAGCGGCGCGTCGGCCGGCGGGGCATCGCGACGTGCTCCCCCTGAGCCCGGCGCCGCGCCCCGGTCCGGGCGATCCGCTTTCTCGGGCCGCTCCCGGCGCTCCGACCGTTCCGATCGATCCTGCCGGTCATGCCGATGGCGCCCGCGTTCCCGCTCAGGTTCGGGCGCGGCCGGGGCCGCCGTGCGCAGCATGCCCTGCCAGTCAAAGGTGAGATCCGGATGGGTATGCTCGAGCGCCTCCATCACTTCGGGTTCGAGCACGGCACGGCCCACTTTGCGGTTCGACGGCGTGCGGAACATATACAGCAGCCGGGTCCGTCCCGTTGCCTGTCCCGGACCCGGACGATACGCGTGCATGACGAGCGTGATTTCGTAGCCGCGCTTGTCTCGAGCGTGACGAAGAAAGGGCACGGGTTACCTCCGCTTCTTCTTCGCGGCGGCTTTGGGCTTGGACTTCGGCTTGGACTTCGACGCGGTCCGTACCGGGGCTTTCTTCGCCTTCGCCGGCCGGGCAGGCGCCGCCTTCGTGGGCGTCGCGGCTGGCCTGGCCGCCACCGGCGGCTTGACGACGGGCGCCGGCGTGACGACGTCCGCGGGGGGCGCGACCACCTTCGGCACCACGATCTTCGGCAGCGGCACAACCTTGGGGGCGACCTTGTTGCCCGCCTTGACCGCGCCCGGGTCGGTGAACAGTCGCACGAGGTCGAATTGATCGTTCACGGCCCGGTAGGTCCAGATCTCCGATACGGACACTTGATTCGCGTCGCAGAGCCGGCGGGCCGCGTCGTACGCCATGACCGGAACATACAGAAAAAACGGTACGCGGGCGCGCGAGAAGTGCGTCCACTGCGCCATCGCTTCAAGGTTGTTGGTGGACTCGCCCGTCTCGACTTCAATGAGACCGGCCAGCTTCTTGCCGTGCATCAGCACCACGTCGGGAAAGAACGTGTTGGCGCCGAGCCGCACCGGCGCAAGCTCCTGGTCACCGACGTTGATGGTCACGTCGAACTTGCGCGTGTACCGAGTCTGCAGGAAGCGAATCAGTCGGTCGTGCTCAAGCTGTTCGCGGACCGGGCGAACAAAAATAGGCGTCACGGCAGGCGTATCGTAACACGTAGAATCCCTTCATGGCGGCCCGCGCGCAGGTCTTGATCGTGGACGACGACCCGGTGGTGGGCCAGACGTTCGCCCGGATGCTCACCGTGAGCGGCTACCAGGTTGCGGTGGTCCACTCGGCCGACGCCGCGATCGCGGAGGCGTTCCGCCAGGCTCCGGACGTGATTTTGAGCGACTTGCGCATGCCCATGACGGACGGCATGGGCCTGCTCACCCGCGTACGCCGCGATCCGCGGCTTCGGGAGGTCCCGGTGGCCATCGTGACGGGCGACCACTTCCTCTCGGATGAGTTCCTGGGCGAGCTGCGATCCTACGGGGCGGCCATCCGGTTCAAACCGCTCTTCATGACCGATCTGCTGGAACTGGTTGAAGGTCTGCTGGATTCGACCGGCGGGAGGGATCGGTGAAGGCCTCGGCGGTCCACATCATCGGCGTGCCGCTCGACCTTGGCGGCGGCCGCCGCGGCGTGGACATGGGTCCGTCGGCCGTCCGCATTGCCGGGCTGGCCGAGCGGCTGACCGCTCTCGGGTGCAAAGTGGTCGACAAGGGCGACATCGACGCCCCGATTCCTGAAATCAAGGCGGAAGGCGATCCCAGGAAGAAGTACATCCGGGAAATCGCGAGGGTCTGCACCAAGCTGCACCAGCGTTCCCTGCAGTCGTTGGAGGAGGGCGCGCTGCCGCTGGTGATCGGCGGCGACCATTCGCTCGGGGCGGGATCGGTCGGCGCCACGGCCGACTACGCCGCATCGCGCGGCGGTCAGATCGGCCTGCTCTGGGTTGATGCCCACGCCGACATGAACACGCCATCCACAACGCCCAGCGGCAACGTGCACGGCATGCCGCTCGCGGCGCTCCTGGGCCACGAGCCGGCGGAACTGGCGAAGATCGGCACGTCGTTTCCGAAAGTCCGTCCGGAAAAGACCGTGCTCATCGGCATCAGGAATCTCGACGAGGCGGAAAAGACGCAGGTGCGCGATGCCGGCGTGCACGTCTTCACAATGAAGGACCTCGATCGCATCGGCATCGCCAAGGTGATGGAACGCGCGATGGCGATTGCCACCGACGGCACGGTGGGCGTGCATGTGTCGTTCGACATGGACGCGTGCGACCCGGCGATCGCGCCGGGCGTGGGCACGCCGGTCAAGGGCGGTCTCAACTATCGCGAAGCCCACATGGTGATGGAGATGCTGGCCGACGCGGATCGCCTGCTCGCGCTGGACC
>JAKALV010000309.1 GCA_021824055.1 Acidobacteriota bacterium | reverse complement strand
GATCACCGGCCGCGCCCGTGACGCCATCTCGTCACGGATGTAGAGCTGAACGACTTCGTCACCGGCCCGTTTGCCGGTATTCGTGACCGTGCACGTGACCGAGGCCGGCGTGGTTCGCGAGAACATCTCGCCCGAAATTCGCAGGTTCGAGTACTCGAACGTCGTGTAGCTCAGCCCGTAGCCGAAGGGGAAGAGCGGCATGCCCGTCAGGTCGAGATAGTCGTCGCCGCGGCCGGTGGGCTTGTGGTTGTAGCTGAGCGGCAACTGGCCCTCGCTCATCGCGAACGTGACGGGCAGGCGCCCCGCTGGATTGACGTTGCCGACCAGCACGTCGGCCACGGCGCGGCCGCCCTGCTCGCCGGGATACCAGGCGTCGATCACGGCGTCCACGTTGTCGATCCATCGCGACATGCCGATGGCACTGCCGCCGATCAGGACCACGACCACGGGCGTGCCGGTGGCCGCGACATCGTTGATCAGCTCTTCCTGCAGGCCCGGCAGCGTGATGAAGGCGCGATCGCGGAATTCGCCCTCCTCGAGGCCGGCCACGATGATCGCCGTGTCACTGTCGCGCGCGAGCGCCACGGCGTCCTCCATCTTCCGTCGTGCGGCGGCGGTGGAGTCCGGCGCGCCCGCGTCCCACATCAGCTTCACCCGCGCGTTGCCCGTGCTTTCGAAGTACTCGAGCGTGAGCTCGTGCGCGGTGCCGGGCGCCATGTTCACGGGGGCCACGCGCGTGCCGTACGACCGTTTCACCCAGTTGTCGATGAGCAGAGCGCCGTCGAGCCAGAGGCGACAGCCGTCATTGCCTTCGATCGCGAGCGTGCGCGCTCCGTCGGTCGGCGCGGTTACCGTGCCGGTCCATCGGACGGAGTACCAATCGAAAGGAATGCCCCGGCCCGGAGAATTGAGCGTCCAGTGGAAGTCTACGCGCGGATCGACGCGCGTGAGCCTCGGTATGCCCGCGAGGCGGTTGTTGTCGAAGTACCGGCCCGTGAGGCCGCGGACGGTCTGGCCATTCTGTACGGTCGACAGGCGCTCGGTGGGAACGGTGATGAAATCGTTCACGCTCCGGCCCGGGCCGGGCGCGTAGCGGACGGTGGTGGTCCGGCTGACGGCCAGGTGAAGGCCGTCGAGAATGGTGACGACGTTGTTGCCCGGCCCGCTGTAGCCGCCGAGCCTGGCCTCGGTCGCGTCGGTGCCGATGACCGCGAGCGACCCGATCGATTTCGAGAGGGGCAACCGATGGTGCTCGTTCCTGAGCAGGACGATCGATGCGCGCGCCGAGGCGCCGGCCAGCGCCACATGGTCGGCGCTGCCGTTTGTCCGCGCGGCCGCGTCCGCATCGACGTATGGCTTCTCGAACAACCCCAGTTCAAACTTAGCCCGGAGCACGCGCCACACGGCGGCGTCGATGACGTCGGTGGGAATGAGGCCCTGCTGGAACGCCGACCAGTAGGGACGGTACTGCGGATACGAACTCTGGAAGATCACGTCGAGGCCGGACTTCAGCGCGTGCGCGGTGGCCGCCGGCGTGTTCGGCTCGGTCATGTGCAGCACGGTGGCGCCGCCGGTGGCGGCCGCGTCGGAGATGACGAATCCGCCGAACTGCCAGTCGCGCTTCAAAATCTCGTTCAGCAGTCGTGGATTCTGCGTCGTCGGCGCGCCATCCACGGAGTTGTACGCCGTCATGATCGACCGCGCGCCCGCGTCCAGCGCCGCTTCGAACGGTGGAAAGTACCGCTCCATCAGCTCGCGGTCGTTGTGGAACACCGGGTAACTGTCGCGCCCGCCGTCGCCCACGTTGGCGACGAAATGTTTTGGCGTGGCGATGACGTCGTTGAACTCGAACCCGGCGACGAACGCACGCGCCATTTCCGACGCGAGGAACGGGTCCTCCCCGTACGTCTCTTCCACCCGCCCCCACCGCACATCGTCGGCGATGTTGACCACCGGGGAGAGGACATCGCGGATGCCCCGGCTGCGCGTTTCGGCGGCTGCCGCGTCGGCGACGCGACGCATCATCGGCACGTCCCAGGTGGCCGCGAGCGCAATTGCCTGGGGGAATACCGTGGCGCCGGGGGCCTTCAGCCCGTGCAGGGCCTCTTCGAACGGGATGATCGGGATGCCAAGCCGCGTCTTCTCGACGAAGTACTTCTGGATCGCGTTGATGCGGTCGGCGTGCTGGCGCGCGTCCGTGCCCGGGATCTGCAGACCGAAGATGCCGTAAGAGTAGTCGTACGCCGGGTTGTCGAGATCTCCGGGAATCATGTAGAGCTGCCAGAACTTCTCTTCGAGCGTCATCCGCCCGATGAGGTCCTTGACCCGGTCGGCGACGGGCAGCGCGGCATTCTTGTACGCCGGCGTTCCGGGGACCTGTGCGAATAGTCCTGATGCTGCCAAGGTTGCCGCCGCGACGAGGAGCCGGCCGCTAGACATGCGGCCGATGGTACTAGAGAGCGAGCGCCGCCGGAGATTCCGCAGCCGATGCTGAATTCTGCCCAAGGCTCAGTGACGGGCACCACCGCCTTCCGGCAAGGCCCCGCAGACTCGAACGCACTGTTTGGTATTCCTTTTGCTGCGCAGTTCAAGGCGCGTCTCGCGCTTGTACTGGAGGCCATATGAATGAGAACCGCCGGGCATTTCTGAGGGGAATTGCCGGAAGATCACTGGCCGTGGTGGGCCTGACGGCCACGGCCGTGGCGCTCGCGCACGACAAGGCGCAAGTGAAGCGCGCGTGGAAGTACGCCAAGCCCGCCTTGAAGAGTTTCTCGCCTCAAACCACGGTGTACGCGCAGACCACAGGCGCTGGCACGTTCACCCTCAAGGGCAGCGCACAGACGTCGTCTCCTGTGATGACAAGGGGGAAGTGATGACTCGGATTCTCAGGACTTCTGCTTTGCTTGCCGCGCTCAGCCTCACGGCCGTCACCGTCTCGGCGCAGAAACCATTTGCCGGCACGCCGAAGGGCGTGGCGTCACTGACGACCGGCAAGCCGACGGTGTTCAAGGTCACGGTGACCAAGGTGGAGTTGTACAACGGCACGTCGTTTGTGACGCTCTTCACGGGGTCGTCACAGCTCGACCTGGTCGCGGCCGCCTCGGGCGCGGCGTTCCCGGGCATCTCGAGTTTGTCTCTGCCCGCCGGCACCTACACCCAGGTCCGCGTAACGTTTTCCAACAGCTTCACGATGAAAGGCTCGCTCACGTCGGGTGGCACGACCTACTACACCACTGCGACAACGATCAACAGCGATGCGGCGTCGCTGGCCAGCACCACCGCGACGGACTTGGCGGAGGCAACCATTGCCAACCCGTCGTGGGGCAGCCTCGGCGATCCTGTTGTCCAGACGATCACTGTGCCAAGCCAGACGATCACCACCGGCACGGCCTATACGCCGACCCTGAATTTCGACATCGGCAGCGCGCTTGTCTTGAATTCCCAGTTGGGAGTGTTCTACTTCACGCTCGCGGCGATCACCATCACTCTGGCGTAGCCTCGGCGCGCGACAGTTCGGACAGCAGCTCGACGAGCAGCCCTCTGGCGGACTCGATGTCGCGCGTGTGCATCCTGAAGAGCCGGCACCGCTCGATGACGCGAATCACGCTGTCATAGAGCTGCTCGTCGCTCGTTGACGGCGTGAAGCAATATTGAAAAATGTCCGTCAGAACGTCTGCCGCAGACAGAGCCTCGAGTCGCGGCCGGCAGGACGGATCGAATGCCGGGAACAGCATGGCCGCGAGCGGCACGGCCTCTTTGCGAACATGCGTCGTGGCGTACCGCGCCATCGCAGGGCCGTGGCCGGTCAGTCTGCCACGCGTCACGGGGTAGCGCGACTGAAACGCCTCGGCATACCGTCGATCGAGCGTGAGCACGCCGGGAAACGGATGCACGCGGACGGCTGACGGATCGATCGGCGTGACTTCCTCGCACAGCAAGTCGAGACCCAGTTCGACCAGTTGAAATGTCGTGGTGGTCTTGCCCGTGTCGGGATGTCCGACCGTGA
>JAKALV010000308.1 GCA_021824055.1 Acidobacteriota bacterium | reverse complement strand
CGCCGTGTGCGGCGCCTCGACTGCGGTGGCAGGGAAGCCGAAACGATCTGCCATGGAGTGATGATCATGATGCACAGAAATCAGATGGTGGCCATCGCGGTGGCAACCATTCTCGGGTCCGCCGGTGCCGCTGCAAGCTACGCGGCCGACGCGCCGTCTGGCGCCTCCGCCCCGAACCAGCTCGCCGAAATCGTCGTCACGGCGACCAAGCGCAAGACGTTCGCGCAGGACACGCCGATCAGCATGACGGTGCTCACCGCGGCCAACATCTCCGATCGCGGCCTCGTGGACTTCAACACCCTGGCCCAAGGTATTCCAGGTCTGTCGATGCGCACGTCGGGACCCAACGAGACCGAGTACGAGATGCGCGGCCTGAACTCCTCCGGCGGCAACACCTCGATGGTCGGCGTCTACCTCGACGACATCGCGCTCTCGGCCCCCGCCTCGGAGCAGCTCGGCAAGGTGATCATCGATCCGAACCTCTACGATCTGCAGCGCGTGGAGGTTCTGCACGGCCCGCAGGGAACCCTGTACGGATCGAGTTCGATGGGCGGCACGGTCCGGCTGATTCCGGCGAGCCCCGAACTGGGGAATTTCGACGCCTCCGGAGAGACGACCGTTTCGAACACCGGCTCCGGCGGCGGCATCAATTTCGCGCAGAACGGCATGGTGAACCTGCCGTTCGGATCGACGGCCGCGCTGCGGCTCGTCGGCTCGCACACCACCACCAGCGGCTGGCTGAATCGTTACGTGCTCGCCGACGGGGCGGTATTGTCGGACACCTGCCCGAGCACGCCCTGCTACCGGCCGAGCAATTTCTACACCGCGCCGCTCCTCTCGACGACCACGAACGCCAATTCATCCGCGGACGATTCGTTCCGCGCGATCCTGCTCTATCAGCCGAATGATCAGCTGAAGATCACCCCGATGCTGATGTGGCAGCGGGACACGGCCGACGCCCCGAACGCGGTCGACGTCAACGGATCGCCGACCAGCCCGGGCATGCCGGCGCAGAAGGGCCACTACGAGATCTATCAGACCTCCGAGCCGCAGACGAACCGCTTCACGCTCGGGAGCCTGAAGGTCGAATACGCGGTCACGCCGGACATCGCGTTGACCTCGATCACCGGACTGTGGTCGAACCACGCGTTGGTTTCCCAGGACGGCAGCGAGGAAAATGCCAGCTCCGCCGGCCTTGGCTCGGCGACACAGGCGTTCCCGTACGACACTTCCGCGGGCGGCATCGGACCGACGGGCCCCGGGCCGTTCGGTCCCGGCGTCGAGGAGCGCGATTACACGCGGCAGGTGAGCGAGGAATTGCGCCTGGCGTCCACCGGCAACAGCCCGCTGCAATGGTTGGCCGGCTACTACTACCAGGACCTGAACTCGGAATGGGACATGTGGTCCGTCAATCCCCAGGCCGGCCCCATCGCCAACATCTACGTCGACTACCAACCGCAGACCATCCTGCAGAACGCCTTCTTCGGCAATGTCTCCTGGGAGTTCATACACGGCCTCACCGCGTCGGTCGGAGTGCGCTGGTACCACTACTCCTACTCCCAGACCAACACCGAGTGGGGTGACTTCACGCCGCTTGGATTCGCGAACCTGTTGAGCGGAGCGCCGACGGTGGCCGGCAACGTCGCGCCGTTCATCACCAGCGCGAGCGGCAGCGCGAACGGCACCAATCCGCGTTTCAACCTGACCTGGCAGATCGACCGGAACCACATGGTGTATGGCACGATCGCGAAGGGCTTCCGTCTCGGCGGCACCAGCCAGCCCTTCGTCGGCTACAACTATCCGGTGACGCCGGCGATCTGCGCAGCGCCCACCTCGCTGGTCCAGATCCAGCAGTGCGGCCTGCAGGCGAAGCTCTCGGCGACTCCGACCCAGCCGGGCACGACTTACACGACGCTCGCGAATTTCCCGAACGTCAACAGCCAAGGCGTACCGCAGTTCAATTCCGACTCGGTGTGGGACTATGAGTTCGGCACCAAGAACGAGTTCTGGCAGCATCGCGCCCTGTTCAACCTGACGGGGTATTTCGAGCGCTGGTTGGATCCGCAGGTCTCGACCAACATCGCCGGCTTCGGCTTCACCGTGAACGGCGGAAACGTCAACATCTACGGACTCGAGGCGGAGTTCCGTGCCGATCTCGGCGACGGGTTCGACTTCGCGACGAACTGGGGCTACACGCACAGCAAGTTCCTGACCAACAGCGCCATCGTCGGCATACCGAAGGGCTACTCGGTTCCGGATACCCCCAAGGTCACCGGCTCGGCGTCGCTCAATTACCATCACGCGCTGACCGACGACATGGCGTTCATCGGGAACGTCAACTACAGCTACGTCGGCTCGCGGTACGATCTGCCGTACGGCGTCACCGTCTACCTCAACAACATCAATCAGACCCAGATCAATCTGCCGTCCTACGGGATCGTGAACCTGCGTGTCGGGCTGCGCACGGCGGGCTGGACCGCCGCACTGTTCGTGAACAACGCGTTCAACAAGCAGACGCTGCTCGATCCGCTGCCGCAGATCAACCTGGCGATCCCGCAGTTCACGCGCTACATCGTGAACCAGCCGATTACCTACGGGTTGGACGTGAGCTATAAGTTCGGCAAGTAGCCGCACGCGAGGCAACGCGGCGAGGCCTGCCCGATCGGGCAGGCCTCCCGTCGCCGGGCGGCGCGGTGGCGAGTCGTCAGTCGAACACGCACCGCGGGAAGTAGAAGGAAACGATCCAGTTGGGTATGTCGACGATCTCGCTGATGCGCAGGTCGCCGCACACGCTGCACAGCATGTAGGCCTCGGTCGCCGGCATGCGGTGATCGCGCGTCAGCCAGTCGATCGTCGAGCGAACCGCGTCGCGAGCGGCCATCATCAGATCCGGTCCGACGCCCGTGCTCACGACGTAACCCCGCTCATCGAGGTGGCGGGTGACCGGTCCCGGGGTGATCAGGCGCGGAAAGGAGAGCGGCTGCTGCTTGATGAGGTCGAAGCGCAGCGCCACGCGCATCGGGCTCTCCAACGCCGTGCCGCAAACCTCGCCATCACCCTGCGCCGCGTGGGTGTCACCCACCGAGAACAGGGCACCCGAAACCTCCACCGGCAGATGCAATTCGGTGCCGACGGCGATGTCGCGCAGATCCATGTTGCCGCCCACCCGGCGCGGCGGCACGACGCTGTGGCAGCCCGGCTCGGCGAGCGCGAGCCCGATCGTGCCGGCGAACGGCTTGAGCGGAACGCGGGCCCAGGAGCCGAACGCGCAAGGCGCGAGGGTGCCGGCCTGGTAGCGCCAATGATGCAGCGCCGGCTCGGCAAAGTCCTCCGCGAGCAGCCCGAAGCCCGGGATGTTGGCGGTCCAGCCCCAACCCGACGGGGTGAACGAGAGCACCGTCACGCGCAGCACGTCGCCGGGCTCCGCGCCATCGACGTACACGGGGCCCGCGACCGGATTGACGCGTGCGAAATCGAGGCCCACGACGTCCGCCGCGCCGGAGGCGGGTGTGAACTGGCCGCCCGAGGCATCCTGCACGTCGAACTCCAACGCCTCGCCCGGTGCGATGCGGGCCACCGGCGTGAGACCGTTGTCCCAGCCGTAGTGCTGCGCGTGGATGGTGTGCTGGTGCGGCATGAACGAAATTGCGGCGGCGCCGGTGGACACTTTACCATGGACCACGCGGCGCCTAGAGTCAGGTCATACCACCGAGTCCACGGTGACGAACAGGCGCCGATCGGCCACGGTTCGCAATCGCCCCTGATGACGAGCATCGACCGACGACCGCGCGGGCGATGGTCCGAACTACGGGCCGCAACCGCTTGCGAGTGTCTCCCACGGAAATGCTTCGGCTTCCCCGAATTTCGACGCAATGCCCGCCTGCCGGCGGTTGCATATGTGGGCCGGCGGCGGCCGCATGCGACCGGGATCGTGCGACGAAGACGAGCCTTCACGCCGATGACCACCAGCCCCGGCAGCACGCGCTGGCGCGGGTCAGGTCGTGACCACGACAC
>JAKALV010000307.1 GCA_021824055.1 Acidobacteriota bacterium | reverse complement strand
TGATGTACGTCGCGGATCATCGAACCAAGGCATGGGTGCGGGCGGACGCCGCCGTGTTCGTTGAATCCGTCAGCGCCACCGCGCCGATGGGATCTCACGTGCTGGCCTACGCCACGCCCGCATCGCGCGACGCCGATCCGGATGCGAAGGGCGGAAAGGCGTTGACGCTCGACGCGGTGGTCGGCGCGCATGGCCTGCAGGGAGGGAAGTGAGATGAAGTTTCCGGGCGATTCCCCGGTGTGGACGTGCGCGCGTCAGGAACTGCTGCTGGCCGTCCGCTCGCGCTGGACGCTGATGTTTGCCGTCGTCTTTGCCGCGCTCGCGCTGCTGGTGGCGACGTCGGGCTACATCCTGTCGGGCGGCAGCGGCCTGCAGGATTTCGCGCGGACCGCGGCGTCGCTGCTGCAACTGGTGCTCCTGCTCGTGCCGCTCGCGTCCCTGATCTTCGGCGTGATGGCGCTCACGCCCGATGCCGGCGCGGCGGAGATGCTGTTCTCGCAGCCCGTGGCCCGCGCCGCCATTCTGATCGGCAAGCTGGTGGGTCTGTTTCTCGCGCTCGTGGGCGCGGAGGCCGTGGGTTTCGGCGTGTCGGGACTCATGTTGTTCTCGCGCACAGGCAGCGACGGACTCGGCGGATTTCTCGGCGTGGCCGCCGGCGCCGCGGTGCTCACCGCCGTGTTTCTCAGCCTCGCGGCCGTGATCTCGGCCGGCGGGAGCCGTCAACGGGCGCGAAGCCTGGCCGTGGCGCTCGCGTGCTGGTTCGCCGCCGTCATCCTCTTTGACGTCGCGGCGCTCGGCATCGCGTCGCTCCTGCCGTCGGGACAAGCCTCGCGCGTGCTGATCGTGTCCGCGATCGTGAATCCGGTGGATGCCGTTCGCACGGCCACGCTGCTCGCGGTGCAGGGCACGACGGCGTTTGGCGCGGCGTCACTCGCGTTCCTGCGCTTCACCCACGGCGCGACCGGCGCCGCGGCGTGGCTGGCCGCGTCGATGCTGGTGTGGGTCGCCGTGCCGGTGTTGATCGCCGCGCGACGGCTCGGCCGCGCGGATATCTGAGGGGCCAGGCCGCTAACCGTGAAGCACGCGAAGAACTGTCTTCACGTTCTTCACGTGCTTCACGGTTCATCTTGATCTGAGCCGCGCTACGTACTGATCTGCGCCAGCGCGGCGCGGTCCACCACGACAAAACCGTCGCGTTCGGTGCGCAGCACATCGTCTTTGCCCCAGCGGCTCATGATGCGGATGCAGGTCTCGATCGTCGTGCCCGTCAGATCCGCCAGTTCCTGGCGTGACAGCGTCATCGGAATGAAGATGCCGCCGCGCTCGGGGCGGCCGATCTGATCGGCGAGCTTGAGGAACATGCGCGCGAACCGCGCGTCGACGTGACCGCCCGTGAGGTCCGAGAGTCGGTTGGTCAACTCGACCATGCGCAGCGTCAGCCCGGTCAGCAGGCCGCGCACGAGCGTCGGATGCTGTTCGAGCAACTGGAAGAACGTCCTGCGCTCGATCAGCAGGCACGTGGTGGGTTCCATCGCCGCGGCCGACGCCGGATAGGTGCGGCCCTCGTACACGGCCACGCCGCCCAGCGGGTCGCCGGGGCCGAACAGGTCAAGGATCACATCCTTGCCGGCCGGCGTCTGCTTGAACACCTTCACGTGGCCGGTCACCACCGTCACGAAGAGGTCCGGCTCGTCGCCCTGGGAGAAGATCGTGTCGCCGCGCTCAAAGCTCCGGAGGAAGGCCACGTCGGCGACGCGGCTGCGGTCTTCCGGCGTGAGCCGGCGAAAAAGCGGAAGCCGGGCGAGGGCGTCGGGGGCGATGCGTTCCATCGGCCTATTGTGCCCCGTTGCCGCTTACCCGAGCAGTCGTTCCGCGTCCAGCGCGCCCTTGAAGAGCACGTTGTTCTCCAGATGAATGTGCCGGTGCAGGTCGCTCTCGAAACGGCGCAGTTCCGCGAAACACGCGCGATAGGTGCCGCAGCCGTCGGCGGGCGGGTCGTAGTTGCCGCCGGTCAGCGTGCGCAACTGGGCCAGCAGCTGGCCGGCCTCCTGATGGTCGTCTTCCATCACGCGCACCGGATGCAGCACGGTCGCGAACATACCCGGGCCGTTCGACGGCTCGCCGCGCAGGCGGCGGGCGATTTCGTCGATGGCGGGGAAGAGCATCGTTTCCTCTTTCATCATGTGCGCCAGCAGTTCGTCGCCGAGGACGAAGAAGGTCCCACGGATCTGCGCCAGTTCGGGATGCCGCGCGGCGTGCGCGCCCACGAGCTTGTCCAGGCTCGCGTTGATCGCCGGCACGCTGGTGCGCACGTAGCGATGATGCGTGTCCACGATGTGCCGCGTCAGCGCGTCGAGCTCGCGCCATTCCGAGGGCAGTTGATCGCTGTCAGGGGCCGGTCCGAGCGCCTCGAGCGCGCTCAGGACCGTGCCGGGATCGATCGATCGGGCCTGGCACGCGGCGCCGAGCGAGCGCTGGCCGCCGCAGCAATAGTCCAGACCAAAATGCTCCATGACGGCGGCGGCGCGGAGATCTTCGGTGACGATGTCGCCGAGCAGTCGGTCGGCGGTCTGAGGGGTGGTCTGCATGGGGGACTCCGTTGCGGCCCTTCGCCGCACCACCACGCTACCGTTGCCGCCGGCCGGGCCGTATGACCGCGGTCATATCCTCACCGAAACAGCCGCGCCACCATCGCGTCGCGCATCGCGGCGTCGAGCGCCCGGGTGTCGCGCGCGTCGCCCAGCTTCTCGGACGTGGTCTGCGTGTTGAAGGCGATGATCGCGGCCTTGTGCGACGCGCGATCCACGTAGAAATGCGAAATGAAGCCGTTCTGTCCGCCGCTGTGCGCCACGAAATCGCGGCCGCCGTGGGTTTCCAGGAAGAAGCCCAGGCCCATCGCCACACCGGGCGAGACGGGGACCACCGGCTTCCACATCTCCTCGAGCGACGTCCGCGTGATGATGCGGTCGTAGCGCGCCGCGGTGGCGCGATCCGGGCTGCCCTGGAGCAGCCCGAGATACTTCGCCATGTCGGCGATGGGCGCGTTCAGTACGCCGTTCATCACGGTGACGCCGGTGTCGAAGTCGAACCGCGCCTCGGTCAACCCCTTGTCATCGACGAAATATGAATGCGACTTTTCATCGCGCAGGAACGACGGCGCCTGGTCGAAGAACGCGCGCGTCATGCCGAGCGGACGGAGGATCTCCTTGTCGATGTACGTTTCGAACGGCTCCTGCATGACGTCTTCGATCACGCGGCCCAGGTAAACGTAGCCGGGATTCGAGTAGCTGTACTTCGTGCCCGGCGCGAACTCCACGCGCGTGTACGGCATCATCGCCGCCAGCTGCGTCCACGATGGCGGCTCGAAAGGCTGCCAGGGCTGATCGCCTGCCCACGGCCACGTGCCGTCCCGGAAGCCGGCCGAGTGCGAGAGCAGCTGGCGGATCGTGATGGCGTCGATGGGCCCGAACGGATCGTACGCCGTGCGGAGCTCCGGCACGTACTTCACGATCGGATCGTCGAGCGAGATCAACCCGCGGTCGCGCAGCTGCATGATGCCAATGGCATTGAACGTTTTGGTGATCGACGCCCAGTGGAAGATCGTGTCGTTGTCGACCGGCAGGTTGCCGGCCTTGTCGCGCAAGCCGTAGTTCTCGCGCGCGACGATGGCGCCGTTCTCGACGAACGCCACGCCGCTGCCCACGATCCCGTGCTTCGGCAGCGCCTCCGTGTAGGCGGCGACAAACGCCGGCCAGCCCGCCGGCGCTTGCGACGCCAGCAGCACGCCGCCTGACAAGGCCAGGATCAAAAGCCTCGCAACATGAGGGGCCATGGAGGGCCGTGGGGAAGAGCCGGCAGAGACAATTTTTTCAAAGAGCTTTTTGAATAGCGGCATTTGATCTTCCCTATGGGGCCCCACGGCCCCCATGTTGAAAGCCTTGGATCTTGATCCTGCCTGCGATGGCCGGCGCGAGCGCGTCGGCCATCCGGTGATAGCCGTTCACATCAGGATGCAGT
>JAKALV010000306.1 GCA_021824055.1 Acidobacteriota bacterium | reverse complement strand
GGAGATGCCGCGCATTGGCTCTGTGCTCATGGCTCTGTTGGTCCTCGGCGCGCCGACGACGTTGTTCGCCCAGTCGCCAGGCGCGGCCGTTGTCACGCCGCTGACCTCGGCGTCCAGTGTCGCCCGCGGCGGCCGCATCGATCTCGCGGTCCGCGTGGTGTTGCCGGAGGGCCTGCACTCGCAGTCGAACAAACCCAAGGACGAGGGTCTGATCCCGACGACCCTGACGTTCGAGCCGGTCGCCGGCGCCACTCCTGAAGAAGTGGTCTTCCCGCCCGCCCAGGACTTCAAGCTCGAAACCGGCGATACGCTGCGGGTCTTCGAACGTGAGTTCGTGATCGGCGCGCGCGTGGCCGTCGCCGCGTCAACCCCGACCGGTTCGATCACCATCAACGCGCGGCTGCGCTATCAGCCCTGCAACAACCTGATGTGCTTCCGGCCGGTCACCGTGCCGGTGAGCTGGACGATTCCGGTGGTCGCGGCCGGCGCCACGATAAACAGAACGCTGCCTGAGGTGTTCAGCAAGATCGCGTTCGGCAAGGGCGAAGCGGCGACGATCGCCCCGCCGGCTGTTGAACCTGCCGCCACGCCTGCCGGCGCAGCTCCTACAACGCCGGCGGGCGAAGCCTCCACAACGCCTGCACCCCTGTCTGTGTTCGCCGTCACGGGCACCGCCGGCGGCTACATGAACGTCGAGACATTCCTGACGTTCATCAAGAATGCGGAATCGGGAGTGCAGTCGAAGGGCGCGTTCGACGGCCGCGGACCATGGGCCATTCTGCTGCTCGTGTTTGTCGGAGGCCTCGCGCTGAACCTCACGCCCTGCGTGCTGCCGATGATCCCGATCAATCTTGCGATCATTGGGGGCGGTTCGATTGGTTCGAAGGGTTCGGTTCGGGGGTTCCTCCTCGGCTCCGCCTACGGCGCGGCGATGGCGCTGGTGTACGGCGTGCTGGGACTGGTCGTGATTCTCACCGCGGGCACGTTCGGCACCATCAATGCATCACCGTGGTTCAACGCCGGCATCGCGGTGTTGTTTGTCGTGCTCGGCCTCGCGATGTTCGACATCGGCGCGATCGATTTCTCGCGCTTCTCGAGCAAGATCCGCTTCGACGATGGCGGCCGCGGCACGTTTGCGGTGGCGTTCGGCATGGGCGCGGTGGCGGCGCTGCTGGCCGGCGCGTGCGTGGCCCCGGTCGTGATCCAGGTGGTGGTGTTCGCCAGCGACTTGTACGCCAAGGGCTCGGTGATCGCGCTCGCCCTGCCGTTCGTGCTCGGGCTCGGCATGGCGCTGCCGTGGCCGATCGCCGGCGCGGGACTGTCCAAGCTGCCGAAACCCGGGCCGTGGATGAACACCGTGAAACACGTCTTCGGCGTCTTCATTCTCGCGATGGCGGTGTACTACGGCTATCTCGCGTACGAGATCGTCTCGAATCGTTGGGTGGATCAGGCCGAAGTACAGGCCAGCGCCGCGGAGAAGCTGAAGGAAGGCTGGTACTCATCGCTCGACGATGGGTTGCGGGCGGCGCAGGCGTCGGGCCAGCCGGTGCTCGTCGACCTGTGGGCCACGTGGTGCAAGAACTGCCTCACGATGGACCAGACCACGCTCGCCGACGCGCGCGTGAAGGCCGCGCTCGCGGGTTACGTGAAGATCAAGTTCCAAGCCGAAGACCCGGACGCGGCGGGCACCAAGGAGATCATGCAGCGCTTTGGCGCCGTGGGTTTGCCGGCGTACGGGATCCTGAAAGCGCGCTAGCGCGAATGCTATAGTAATTGGCGCATGTCGCAACGCAAGGGATCACGGACGTTTTACGTTCTCGGTTTCCTCGTGCTCGCGCTCGCCGCGCTCGCCGGCAACTGGCGCCTCGACGTCATGCGCCGCGCGGGACGCTACGCGGCCTCGTCCATCAACAACCACCTTCGCCTGGCCGAGCAAAGCCTCGCGGAACTGCGCGGCGCCCAGGCCGGATACCTCGCGGCGGGACAGCCGGCCGATGAGTGGATGAACAAAGCCACGGCGTTGTCGGCCCAGCTCGAAAGCGCGATTGCCAACCTCGCGGCCACATCAACGTCGCCCGACGCGCGGCCGCACTATGCGCAGGCGGCGGCGCTCGTTGGAGACGTGTCGGCCAACGACCGCAAAGCCAGAAGTTTCGTGGCGTCAGAGCAGCCGCTCGTGGCATCCGACCTGCTCTTCCAGGAAGGCGCCGAGCCGGCCAGAAAGCTCGCGGCCGAAATTGCCGCGGCGCGCGACGCCGAACTGGCGTGGTTCGAGAAGTCCGCGACCCGGCTGGGCTGGATTGGCGTCGGCGTCAACGGCGCCGCGTTCGCGATTGGGTGGCTCCTGATCGTGATGGGTTCGCGCGGTCGGAAGAGCGAGAGCGCAGAGGCGCTCGACGCGGGCCTGCACCTGAACACCCCGGCGCCGGCCGCCAGCACCCCGGAACCCCGGGTCTCAGACACGCCGGAACCTGTCGTTGATCCTTTTGTGGCTCCGCCCGTGGAGTTGTCCGGCGCGGCTGAACTCTGCGTGGATCTGGGTCGCATTCTTGACGGCCGGGACCTCCCGGCGCTGATGGCGCGCGCCGCCGGCGTGTTGGAGGCGAAGGGCCTCGTGTTGTGGATCTCTGAGGCAGGCGGCCGCATGTTGCGGCCGTCGATCGCCCACGGTTACTCGGACCGCGTGCTGCAGCGCATGGGCACGTTGCCCGCCGACGGCGACAACGTCACGTCGCTGGCGTTCCGTACGCTGCAGCCGCAAGTCATCCGGGGCCCAATCGGGGGTCATGGTGCGTTTGCGGTGCCGCTGATCACCGCGAACGGCTGCGTGGGCGTTTTGGCGGCTGAAGTGCAGGGTGCCAAGCCGGGCGATGCCCGGTTTGCGCTGGCCCGCATCATCGCCGCGCAGCTCTCGACCGTTGTCGGTCCGGGCTCCGCCGCCGCGTCCAAAGCCGCCGAAGGCTGAACCGCTTGTCACGCTGACCTTATTACCGGGCACCGCGCGGGGACAGGCGTCCTCGCAACGGTCCAGAAATGCCCGTGTTGAGCACAGGTTCTGGGCTACGAGCACGGTACAGCTCTTGATTAAGGAAATACCGGAACCGTCCGGCAAACGGGCTGCGTCAACTACCGACAGGCAGGCGCTGGCATCGCCGCAACCCGTCCCGCTCCAGATCGTCCGGGCGGTTCCAACGCTTCAGGCGATGCGCAGCGCGACCACCGTCATGTCGTCGTTGGGCGGCGCCCCGGCGCGATGGTCCTCAACCGCATTGATGATGTTGTGAACGATCTCGCGCGCGGGCAGCGTGCGCGACGCCTCCACCACTTTGATGATGCCGGCGCTCGTGAATTCCTCGCTGTGCCGGTTCATGGCCTCGGACGCCCCATCCGAGCAAAACACGAACACATCGTCATGGCCCAGCGGCAGGACGATTTCGTCGTAGGTGCTGCCGTAGAACGACCCAAGCGGCACGCCCGGCGATTCGATCTGGGCCACGTTGTCCGCGGTGGCGCGGATCGGGTACGGCACGCCGGAGTTCGAGAGCGTCACGGTCCGCCGCTTCAGGTCGAACACCGCGTAGCAGAGCGTCAGGTAGTACTCCTCGAGCTGGCGCTCGTGCAGGATCGTGTTGATCGATTCGAGCACGGCCTTCGGAGTGGATTGTTCCGGCATGAACCGGCGCCGGAACGTGCGGCTGCGCACCAGTTCGCCGGCAAACACGCTGTAGAGGGCCGCCGGCACGCCCTTGCCGGACACGTCACCGAGTGCCACGATCAGCGTGTTCGAGTCAGGCACCAGAAAATCGTAGAAGTCGCCGCCCAGCTCGCGCGCCGACGCGAATGACGCCGCGATGTCGACGCCTTTGAGCTTCTTCGGCAACTGCGCGGGCAGAAGCGCGGCCTGCACGCGCTTGGCAATGTGCAGTTCCTTTTCCATGCGCGCTTCGGACGCCGACACGGTCTCGTACAGGCGCGCGTTCTCGATCGCCACCGCCGCCTGGCTGGCGAGCAGGGTGAGA
>JAKALV010000305.1 GCA_021824055.1 Acidobacteriota bacterium | reverse complement strand
CAATATCGCGGACCTGATCGAGTGCCGTCTGCAGACGTCGCCGCTCTCCTGTTTCGCGGGCGTGGTCGCACACGGCGAAGTGTTTGACGCGTCGATGTGCAATCCGCCGTTCCACGCGTCGGCCGAGGAGGCCGCCGCCGGCTCGCTGCGGAAGCGGCGGAACCTGGGTCTCAGGACGACCGCGCCGGCCTTGAACTTCGGCGGTCAGGCCGGTGAGCTCTGGTGCCCCGGCGGCGAGCTCGGTTTCATCGAGCGCATGATCGCCGAGAGCGCCGCGCGGCCCTACCTGTGCCGGTGGTTCACCACGCTCGTTTCGAAGAGCCAGCACCTGCCGCGCCTGCGCCGCGCGGTGAAGGCCGCGCGGGCCGCCGACGTCCGGGTCGTCGAGATGGCCCAGGGTCAGAAGAAGAGCCGGATCCTGGCGTGGACATTCCTGGCGGCGAACGCGCGCGACCGCGGGTAGAATCTCCTCCATCATGAAGCACCGCGTCTTCGGCATTCTTGTCGCTGCTATCGCATTTCTGGCCGGCGCCTCCGCGCCGCAGGCACAACAGGGCCCCGCGGCGTCCGCCAAGGCGCCGGTCCACGCCCGGCAGGTCAAGCGCCTCCTGATCAAGGGCGCGATGGTGATCCCCGGCTCCGGCATGCCGGCCTACGGTCCCGTGGACATCCTGGCGGAGGATGGCCTCATCGCGCGCATCGGCGACTCGGTGTCCGGCAAGTGGCCCGAGGCCGACGCGGTGATCGACGCCGCCGGCAAGTACGTGATGCCGGGCATCGTGAACACGCACATGCACTGGCATGAAGTGCGCGTCGGCCCGATCCCGATCCAGTACGAGCGCGACCTGTATCTGGCGGCTGGCGTGACGACGGCGCGCGAGGTGGGTGGCAATTTCGCGAAATCGACAGAGTGGCGCGCCGAGAGCGCCGCGCACACGATCGTGGCGCCGCGCATCGTGGTGTATCCGATGCTGAACGATCTCGTGGGGCCGGGCGAGTCCTCGCCGGTCACGCCCGACCAGTGGCGCGCGCTGGTGCGCCGCGCGAAGGAGCGCGGCGCCGACGGCATCAAGCTGATCGGCCCGATGGACAAAGACCAGGTGATCGCAGCGCTCGACGAGGCGACGAAGCTCGGGCTGCGCTCCACCGTGCACGTGGCCGTCGGCGAAGCCACCGCGCGCGATTTCATCGACGCCGGCGTGCGCTCGATCGAACACTTCTACGGCATCGCGGATTCCGCGCTCGACGAGCCGCAGGACTTCCCGCCCGACATGAATCTCTACAACGAGATCCACCGGTTCGGCCGCGCGGGCGAGCTGTACACGCAGAAGAGCCTGAATCACGCCAAGCTCTCGCAACTGCTCGACGACATGGTGAAACGCGGCGTGGCGTGGAGCCCGACGTTGTCGACGTATGAAGCGACGCGCGATCTGATCAGGGCGCAGAACCTGCCGTGGTACAAGGACTATCTGCACCCCTCGCTCGAGGAGTACTTCAAGCCGTCGATGACGCGGCACGGCACGTTCTGGATCGGCTGGACGACGACCGAGGAGATCGCGTGGCGGAAGAACTACGAAGTGTGGATGGCCACGCTGCTCGAGTTCGGCCGCAAGGGCGGCATCATCACGACGGGCGACGACTCGGGCTATCTCTACGGCTCGATGTACGGCTTCGGCATCTCACGCGAGCTCGAGATGCAGCAGGAGGCCGGCTTCTCGCCGCTCGAAGTGCTGACGCACGCCACGCTCAACGGCGCGAAAGTGCTCGGGCTCGACGACAAGCTCGGCCGCATCCGCCAGGGCATGATCGCCGACCTGCTCGTCATCAACGGCAACCCGCTCGAGAACCTGCGCCTCATGAATCCGTACGGCACGGACCTGATGGCCTACGACGGCAAGATCGTGAGCAACTACGCCGGCGTCGTCAAGCCCGGCGATCCGAAAGCCACGATGGTGCACGGCGGCGGCATCGAGTGGACGATCAAGGACGGCATTCCGTACCACGTCCCCACCCTCATGAAAGCGGTGAAGGACATGGTCGCGAAAGCGCGCGGGGAGAAGAAGTAGCGGCTACCAGCCCACCTTCGCGCCTTTCTTCGCCAGCTCGTCATCCATGTACTTCTTGAGCGGCGCGAAGTAGTCGATGATCGCGGTCGCGTCCATCTGGCGCGACCCGGTCAGGGCTTCGAGGGCGTCCGGCCAGGGTTTCGACAGCCCCATCGACAGCATGGCGTTCAGCTTCTTGCCGGCGGCCGCGCTGTCGTAGATCGAGCAGCGATGGAGCGGCAGCGTGCAGCCGGCTTCCTTCGCGAGCGCACGGTGGAACTGGAACTGCAGGATGGCCGCCAGGAAGTAGCGCGTATAGGGCACCACCGCGGCGACGTGATATTTCGAACCCGCGTCGAAGAACTCCTCGCCGCGCGGCGAGGGCGCTGCGATGCCCTGGTACTTCGTGCGCAGGTCCCACCAGGCCTTGTTGTACTGGTCGGGCTTCACCTGGCCGGAGAACACCTCCCAGCGCCACTGATCCACCAGCAGGCCGAACGGCAGGAACGCGATCTTCTCGAGCGCACGCTTCATCAGGAGGCCCGTGTCGTGCGACGCGTCGGGCGCCTTGGCGAGCAGGCCGATCTTGACGAGGTACTCCGGCGTCACGGACAGCGCGATGGTGTCGCCGATCGCCTCGTGGAAGCCGTCGTTGGCGCTGTCGCGGAAGAGCGGCGGCAGCGTGTTGTAGGCGCGCTGGTAGAAGTTGTGTCCGAGCTCGTGGTGGATGGTGTTGAAATCCTCCTCGGTCGGCGTGATGCACATCTTGATGCGCAGGTCGTTGACCGCGTCCACGTCCCACGCGCTCGCGTGGCACACCACGTCGCGGTCCTGCGGCTTGACGATGAGCGACCGTGTCCAGAATGTGTCCGGCAGCGGCGCGAAGCCGAGCGACGTGTAGAACCGCTCGCCGACCTTCACCATGTCGACCGCGCTCATCTTGCGCTGCTTCAGGATGTCGGTGAGCGAATAGCCGGCATCGCTGCCCGCGGGCGCGACCAGCGGGTAGATGTTCGACCAGTCCTGCGACCAGATGTTGCCAAGCATGTAGGCCGGGATCGGCCCCTCGGCCGGCACCGCGTCGCCGTACTTCTCGTGCAGCTTCATGCGGACGTACGAATGCAGCGACAGGTACAGCGGCTTCACCTGCTCCCACAGCCGGTCCAGTTCCTTCGTGAAGTCGTCGGGCGCCATGTCGTACTTGCCGCGCCACATCGCCCCGGTGTCCGCAAAGCTCACTTCCCTGGCGCCCGCGTTCGACAGGTCGACGAAGCGCGCGTACTCTTTCTTCATCGGCACCGAGATCGTCTGCCAGCCTTCCCACACCTCGCGCAGCCGCTTCGGGTCGCGCGAATTGGCCATGACATCCGTCACGCCCGCAATGTCGAGGCACGACTCGGCCTTGTTGGCGCTTTCCTTGACCGCGGGGCCCCCATCCCCCGCCTGGCACCACTTGCCCTTGCCGTACTCGCCGGTCATCGACGAGACGATCTTCGTCATCTCCTCGGCCTGCTTCGGATCCGACGGCGAGGCGAGCACCAGCGCCACCTTCAGCAGCGTGAGCTGGCGCCGGACGTCGGGCGCGACGTCGATCTTGTCGAAGCGCACCGCCTCCTTCGCATATCGCGCGGACGCGTCGATCAACGCCTGGTTGGCGCGCGCGCCGATCGCCTCCGTATCGTCGGTGATGAAGTTCTCGGCCACCCACTCGGCCTGTTGCTGCTCGACGCTCAGCTTCAGCAACGTGGCGTTCGCCTCCATCACGAAGTTCCGTGCCTCGTCGGCCGTCGGCGCGGGCATGCCGCCACCGCAGGCCATTGCCAGAGCCGACACCGCGAACACTGTAGAGACGAGCGAGGGTTTCATCACGAGAGGCCTCCAATTCTTCACGGGAAGGTCCCTTGACGTGGTGTGGTCAACAACGCCCGCCCGAGCTACCACACCACGTCAAGGGACTTCCCTCGCGAAGACCATGGCGCGTGACCGC
>JAKALV010000304.1 GCA_021824055.1 Acidobacteriota bacterium | reverse complement strand
CCGATCTTCAGTGACGCGCGCGGATGCAGGCGGCACAGCACCCAGACCGCGGCGAATGCGACGGCGCTGTGGCTGCTGGGCCAGCCCAGACCGGAGCTCGAAAACGTGTCCTGCTGCCACGGCCGGAAGACGTACTCCGTGAACGGCGGGACCGGCCGCTCCCGGCGCACCAGCATCTTCAGGACTTCCGCCGCGGCGCCCGAAACAACGACCGACGTCAGCAACAGGGCGCCGCGCGACCTGAGTCCGCGCCAGCCGAGCGGTGCGTCGATCATCGCGAACGCGATCGCAATGACGATCCACAGCGGCAAGTAGCCCGCCATCCGAAGCATGTTGTACAGCTCGCCCTGATCGGACAGATGACGAATGGAATACTCGGCAACCGGCCGGTCGGCCAGCGACGCGATGCCAACGGCGGTGACGGCCACGGCCAGATACGCGGCCACTCGCAGCCAGACGCTCCACTTGTACGGGCTGGTGTCCATCAGTGTCCGGTATTCTATCGCCCGTCGTCACGGGGAACGAAGGTGTAGACCCGTACGAAATCCGCGGTGAGCAACCGTCGTTCGCTCTTGTCGTACCGGTCCATCGGCACGTCTTGTGTTCCGATCAGCGCAAAGCGCGGTGCGAGACTCGCGAGCCAACGGTCCCGGCCGGCCGGATCGTACGGCTTGCCGGCGTCGTGGTATTCGGCCACGAGCAGCGGCCACGCTCGACTGATGCGCGCCCAGTTCACTCCGGCGCCCCGCTGCAGCCGCGGCGAGTAGATGCGCTGGTTCACGAGGTACGTGGCAGACCAACTCAACTGCTGAAAGGTCGGCGTCGAGAAGTCGATGCCCAGATCGGTCTTCAGATCGACGCGCTCTCCGGGCGGCTCAGTGGCGGCCCAGAACTGCCTCGCCCATTGCCGCGCGCGCGCGTCGGACATCGTCTTATACGGGTGAATCGCATCGCGCGCCATCGACACGATGGCGACGGCGGCCACGCCGCACAGCACACCGGCCGTCACCTGCTGCCGGCGCTTCTCGGTCCACGCCGGCCGCGTCAGCGCCCACGCGATGCCCGCGCCGGCCACGACACAGACCATCGGCATCTCATAGAGGGCGAACTTGACCGCGCCACCGAACGGATAGAGTTGCAGCACCGCCAGCCCGAGATTCATCGCGACCGGTGCCAACGCAATGAACAACACCGTGCGCTGCCGCTGCCGCCAGAGGGCGGCCACACCGGCCACCGCCAGCCCAAGCGTCAGCGTGCTGCCGTAGTTGCCACCGCCAAACGGGATCGCGAGGTAGTCTCCGGCCAGATGCTGCAGAAGCCAGATCGGGATCCGCCACGGTTCGCCGACGGGAGGAAAGTCCGCCCTCCAGAAGTTGCGCAAGTAGGCCAACTCCCCGGTCATCGTGTCGCGCAGCAGGAACACGACACCAAGGCCGGCCGCGAGGGCCAGCAGGTTCATCAGCGCCCACGCGGCCCAGTCCGAGGTGGCGGCGCGCAACCGCCGAGCGCCGGGGCGCGCGTCGAGCCACAGCGAGTGGCACACCACCAGACTCGCCGCGCCCACAACCATTGCGGCCGGCAGCGACATCGCCACAGCCGTCGGGGCCGCGATGGCCAGCAGCCACAACCAGCGCTGCCGCCGCGCCGCGAGCCACTCGACCACACACGTCATGACCACGAGCGACACGAACAGGTCCATGCCGTAGGGCTTTGCCTCGGCGGCGTAACGAATCCCCGGGTAGGCCACTGCGAACATGCCGAACGCCGCCACGCGCGACCAGCCATCGAGCAGCCGCGAGACAACGCGCCGGAAGAGGAACAGGCTCGCGATGCCCGTGGCATACGCGACCAGCCGCAGCGACCACTCGTTGAATCCGACGAGATCAGTCACTGCCTTCTGCAACCAGAGGAACGGCACCGGAGCCGCCTGATGGTAGTCGAGCGCGCCCATCAACTCGCGATACGAGCGTCGCATCACCGAGACGCACAGAAAGCTCTCGTCTTCCCACAGCGGAAAGTGCAATAGGTACCGCACCGACCGGGCCGCAATGCCTAACACGGTGAATGCCGTCATCCATCGGTACTGGAGCATCGGCAGGGGCAGGGGGCGTCCGCGCATTCAAAGACTCGCCGTGTGGCGAGTGACTATAGCGTCTTCTCGAGCAGGCTCGCCAGAGGCGGGCTGAGGTGACCTCGCGCAGCCTCAGGCCTGTGCCCTAACATGTATCTATGTCCTTGCCTCCGAAACGTCCCTCCGACTCCTACACCGAGATGACCCAGGTGGTCCTCCCCAACGACGCCAATCCGCTGGGTTTCATCCTCGGCGGCACCGTCATGCACCTGATCGACATCGCCGGCGCGATCGCGTGTCATCGACACACGCGGACGTTGCTCGTCACGGCGGCGGTCGACGGCCTGCAGTTTCTGCATCCCATCAAGATCGGCGACCTGATCATCCTGCAGGCGACGGTGACGGCGGCCTACGCCACGTCCATTGAAGTGGAAGTGAAGGTCTTCTCGGAAGAAACGCTGACCGGCACGCGCAAGATGACGAGCCTCGCGTATCTGACGTTTGTCGCGATCGACAGCCAGTTCAAGCGGATCGGCATTCCGCCGCTCCAGCTCGTGACCGACGAGGAAAAGCGGAAGGCCTGGGAAGCTGACGCGCGCCGCGAGGCCCGGCTGGCGGCCAAGCAGAAGTTCAGAGCGTCCGCAGGTGCACTCGCCTGATGGCGTGATCCGGCCCCTTTTCGAGCACCAGCCGCGCGCGATCGCGCGTGGGCTTGATGTTCTCGCGGAGGTTCACGCCGTTGATGCTGTGCCAGATCCCGCGCGCGGTGTCGATGGCCTCGGGCTCGGACAGCGACGAATACCGGTGAAAGTACGATCGCGGATCGCGGAACACCGTTTCGCGCAACGCCAGAAACCGTGACACGTACCAGGCTTCGATCGCCGGCTCGTCGGCGTCGATGTAGATCGAGAAATCAAAGAAGTCGGACACGAACACGCGCGTCCCCTTGCCGCTGGCGCCGTCGCCGGTCTGCAGCATGTTCAGGCCTTCGATGATCACGATGTCCGGACGATTCACCGTCTGATATTCACCGGGCACGATGTCGTACAGCTGATGCGAATACACCGGCGCCTGCACCACCTCACCCGACTTGATGTCCGCCATGAACTGCACGAGCCGCCGCACGTCGTAACTCTCGGGAAACCCCTTGCGCTGCATGAGATCGCGCGCCTCGAGCACCGCATTCGGGAAGAGGAACCCGTCGGTGGTGACCAGGTCGACATGCGGATGGTCGGGCCAATGCGCCAGCAGCGCGCGCAGCACGCGCGAGAACGTGCTCTTCCCCACCGCCACGCTGCCGGCCACGCCGATGACGTACGGCAGCGGATTCGGAAGGGTGCCGAGAAACGTATCGGTGGCCGTGTGGAGGTTCTGCGTCGCGGCGACGTGCAGATTGAGCAGCCGGGACAACGGCAGGTAGATGGCCTCGACCTCGGCCATCGAGACGCGCTCGTTCAGGCCCTGCAGCTCGGCCAGATCCGCTTCCGAGAGCGTGAGCGGAGTGTTGGCGCGCAGACGCGCCCACTCCGAGCGGTCGAAATCCATAATGGCGGGCCCAGGGAGCCTGGCGCCGACGGCGGCACCGGCTCCCCGGATCGCAAATTCTACTTGCCGTAGTGCGCGGCGTTCACCTGGATAAAGCTCTTCCACTTCTCGGGCACTTCATCCAGCGAGAAGATCGCTTCAACGGGACACGCCGGCACGCAGGCGCCGCAATCGATGCACTCGTCCGGGTGAATGTAGAGCTGCGTCGCGGCGGCAAACTCCGCTTCGTCCTTGCGTGGATGAATGCAGTCGACCGGGCACACATCCACGCAGGCGGTGTCCTTGGTGCCGATGCAGGGTTCCGTGATGACGTAGGCCATTCCTTCTCCTTGAGAATTGCTGGAATATTGTAACCCGAGGTTGGGCCGGGCCGTCGGCCGACGGCTAGAATGGCCTCATGCACAACTTGACGCGCGTCCTGCAGCCGCTG
>JAKALV010000303.1 GCA_021824055.1 Acidobacteriota bacterium | reverse complement strand
GTCACGTTTCCGGCGCGCGTCACGCTGGTGGGCGCGATGAACCCGTGCATGTGTGGCTACGCGGGTGATCCGCGGCGGCAGTGCCGGTGCACGCCGTCGGCGATCGCACGGTATCGCTCGCGGCTGTCGGGGCCGATGCGCGATCGGTTTGATCTGTCTGTTGAAGTGCAAGCCGTGCCGTGGCGTGATCTGCGCGCGACCGCGCCAGGCGAAGCGAGCGCGGCCGTGCGCGCGCGCGTGGTCGCCGCGCGCAAGCAGCAAGAAGCGCGCGACGGGATTCTCAACTCCCGGCTCGAGGGCAAGGCCCTGCGCAAACACTGCCCGCTCGATGCCGCCGGCGAGCGCCTGCTGGCCCGCGCGATGGAGCGCCAGCTGCTGAGCGCGCGCGGCGTGACCCGCGTCCTGCGCGTGGCGCGGACGATTGCGGATCTCGCCGGTCACGACGCGATCGTCAGCGCGGACGTGGCGGAGGCGCTGCAGTTTCGACTGCCGGCGTGAGTTGTGCGGCGCCGCGTCGCAAGTGATCGGCGGCGCGGCTACTCGCCACCAGGCGACTTCACACGTATGCTTCGCGACGATGTCGCGCGACCGCGCCCTCTCTAAATCATCAGAGCCATTCATCGCCAGATCTGAGCCCTTCCACACTCCATCGATGCCCCACCCGATCTGCGCGGCGGGCCTTTGTTCAGTCGGTCCGAAGCGCGTCGACCGCCTGAATCGAGGTCGCTCGGTTCGCCGGAATCGCGGCGGACAGCATCGTTACGACAAACAGCACCAGGCTGACGTCGACGAGCACGACCGGATCGTTCAGATTGCCGATCGACCAATGCGCGACAACCTTGTTCAGCCCCACGCTCAATGCGAGACCCGCGAAGAGGCCCGCGACGATGGCCAGGACTGCCGGCTGCATCGCAGCCGTGACGATGCGCCCGCGACCGGCACCGAGCGCCATACGGATGCCAAATTCCTTGAAACGGCACGACACCGCGTACGACACGACACTGTAGAGTCCGACGACGGCGAGCATCAGCGCGAACACCGCGAAGCCGAGCAACAACAACGTCACGAACCGCTCACGGGCCCAACCGGCGTCCGCCAGCGCATCTTCCGCGGTGCGCACCATGTTCACTGGTTGACTGGGATCGACGGTCCGCACCGCCTCCCGAATCGATCGGGCCATCGACTGTGGATCGCCACTCGTCCGCAGTACCAAATACTGGGTGTCGCTCAACATGAGCGTGTAGGGCACGTAAATCGAGGGCGCCGGCCGCGCGTGGAGACCGACGTTGGGTGTGTCGCCGACAACACCAATGATCTCGAACCACCCGTCGCTGCCGGGCGCCGGCAGCCTCCAATAGGAGGTGGATCTAATGTATTCGGGCATTCGAACTCGCCGTCCAACAGCCCATTCGTCAGGCCACAACTCACGAGCCATCGTTTGGTTGACGACGGCGACGTGGGGCGTTCCGGCATTCTCTGAATCCGACCAGACGCGGCCTCGAATGAGCGGGATTCTCACGGTCCCAAAATAGTCGGCGCTGATGCGTTGGAGAATCGCTGTCGCGCTGCCCGTCGTGTCTTGTCCGGGAACTTCGACCATCGCCTGTTGGCCCGACTCGGGTGGTATCCCGCTGTTCGAGGCGAGCGCGATCGATTCGACCTGGGGCACGTCTGCCACTTGATTCCGCAGGCGCTGATAGAACGCGGCGCGGTCGGCCCATTCCGTGTGACTGTTCTCTGGAAGGTTGATCGAAGCGATGATCACATTGTGCGGATCGTAGCCAAGCGATGTCCGGTACAGACCGATGAGCACGCGGACGGCCGCGCCGGTGCCCACGAGCAACAGCACCGTCAGCGCGATTTGAGCCGCGAGCAGGAGGTGATGCGCTCGCCGGCTTTCGACGCCGGCGGTCGTCCGGACAGGTGCCGTCAGGCGTGGGCGCGAAAACGACAAGGCCGGTGACAGGCCACAAATCAGAGCCGAGGCCATCGCCAGGCCCGCGCTGAAGAGCAAGACCGGTACATTGACGGGCACAGCGATGAGGCTCCCGACCGGAATCGAATTCGGGGGCAAGAGCCTCAGGATAGCCGGCAGGCCCCAGTAGCCCGCCGCGACTCCCAGTGCGGCACCGCCAAATGCCAGGAGCAGCGATTCCACGAGGAGCTGCCTCATCAACCGTCCACGAGTTGCCCCGATGGCAGCCCGCACGGCGAACTCCTGGCGCCGCGCGGTCCCACGCGCCATCAGCAGGATGGACACGTTCGCGCATGCAAGCAGAAGCAGCAACATCGACGCCGCGAAGATCAAGACGAGTGTCGGGACAAACCTGGCCGCTCTCTGCTCCTCCACCACATTCCGCACGAGCGGGCGCACATCCTTCGGAAAGCGTCGCGGCGCGTCCTTGGCGAATTGGTCGAAGAGCGGCTGAAGGCGTTCTTCGGCCATGCGTGGAGTGACGCCCCGCTTGAGACGGGCCTGGACGGGCCAGGCACGGTCGCCAACGGATGCAAAGGTCGGATCAAACTTGAGATCAAGCGGAACGAGAATTTCCGGACCAGTGGCAAAGTATTGACGTGGCAGCACGCCGATCACGGTGTAGGACTCGCGGTTCAAGTTAAGGGTCTGTCCCAGGGCCTCTGGCCGCGCACCGAAGTGTCGCTGCCAGAACCGATACGTGAGCACGACGACCCGCTTGGCCCGCTCGCCTGCCGGCCCGTCCGCCTCGTTGAAGACGCGTCCGAGGAGGGGCGGAACCCCGAGTACGTTCAAACCGTTGGCTGACAAATACTGGGTGCGCACCGTTTCCGGGAAGTCCTCGCCGGCCAACGTCATGTCATAGGCGTTCCAGGCGAAGGCGCCGTCGAAGACGTCGCTGGCTTGAAGGGCGACGAGCTCTCGCGTCGTGACAGACAGACCACGCGGCCTGCCTTTGTCGACCATGTCGAGCCTGACGATCTGATCGACGTCGGTGAATGGGAAGGGATGCAGTAACGCCGCGTTCACGACGCTAAACAGCCCTGTCGCGGCGGCAATCCCGACTGCCAGGGAGACGACAGCCGTCGCAGCGAATCCGGGGCTCCGGCGGAAGATACGCAGCGCATCGCGGAGATCGCGACGCAGATCTTCCAGCCACCGCGATACCCACACGGCGCGCGCATCTTCCTCGATCAGCGCAGGGTTGCCGAGCGCAAGGCGCGCTTGCCGGCGCGCTTCGTCCGGCGTCATTCCACGCGCGAGGTTCTCCTCGGTCTGACGTGCGATGTGATCGCGGAGGTCGTCGGCCAGGCCATCGAGCGCTTTTCGCCCGCGGCGGGTCATGGCTCACCGTCGGCGGCTGCCGGTCGCAATATGCGTGCGATGGCACCGGTCAGCCGATCCCACTTGCTGGTCTCGACGGCAAGCTGCCGCCGTCCCGCAGCGGTGAGCCGGTAGAACTTGGCGCGGCGATTGTTCTCGGAAGTGCCGACTTCGAAATCGATCCAACCGCGCTTGATCAGGCGGTGGAGAGCCGGATACAGCGACCCTTGCTCAATCTGGAGCACGTCGTTCGACCCACGCTCGATGGTTTTCGCGATCGTGTGGCCGTGAGCCGGCCCAAGACCAAGCGTGCGGAGAATCAGCAGATCGAGCGTTCCCTGCAGGAGCTCAAGACGGCCGGAATCGTCACGACTAGACATGCTAGGTGAGGGTAGGCGCCTTCACCTAGGATGTCAAGGTGAGTCCTTCGGCCATCTCGCGCCGCGCGGAGTCTGAGTCATCCGAGATCCTGTTCCCAAGTGAACAGCATTTGCCGAGGGAGGCCGATAAGACGGCTACCCCACGCCGACGGAATGCCCTGGAGATTCCAGGATCTGCGGCCCGGGGACCAAATGGCAGGCGCCCAAAGTCTTTAGGGTTGGCCGGATGTCCTTGCCGATGTTACACTTCCGAAGATTTTGAAGAAGATGAGCTCACCCCGCTACTCGCTCCTGATCGCCAACCGCCAGACGGGATCCGTCCGGCGGTTGACGTTTGCGCGGCGCCCGGCCCTGCTCGTGATCCGCAGCATCCTGTCGA
>JAKALV010000302.1 GCA_021824055.1 Acidobacteriota bacterium | reverse complement strand
CCGAACGCGCCGGCGGCCAGCCACGCCGCGCGCGGTGGCGGCGCCACGTCGCGGACGAACCGCGACCGCGCCCACTGCGCCGCCAGCAGGGCCGGGATCAGCATCAGCGTGTCTTCCTTGATGAGGAACCCGGTCGTGATCAGCAACGCGATCGGCCACCAGGCCGACCACGATCGACGCCGGGCGCGCTGCCAGATGAGCAGGGCGCTCAGGGTCGTGAGCGCCGCGAGCTTGTGGACATCATTCATGACCCACACGCCGGTGGACCACGGCGTGTTGGGATGCGCCGCATAGATGACGGCTGTGAGGGCCCCCAGGGGCACCGAACCGCTCTCGCGCGCGACGAACAGCGCCAGCGCGAAGATCACCAGCGTGAGCAGGACGAGCGACAACACCAGGTGCGCCGGCGCGCGCACGCCGAAGAGTTCGAAGGAGCCGGCGAAGAACCAGGCCGCCAGGGGCCGGAAGAACACCGCGAACGCATGTTGCGGATCCCACGTGCCGTGCCAGACGCCCGCCAATTCGGCCCGCGACCAGGGACGGATCATCGCGAGGTCGTCGCACTGCAGGTCGAATCGCCACGCGCGTCCGTACAACACCGCAACCGCCGCGGTGGCGACGGCCAGCAATCGACCTGTCATCGCAGTGAGCTTATGAAACAGTACAATCAAGGTGCAATGACGTTTTCGTTTACCAGCGAACAGCAAACCTTTCTTGATGCCGTCCGCCGTTTTGCGGACCTCCGCGTGGCGCCGCGCGCCGCCGAAATGGACGCCAGCGACGAATATCCGCGGGAACTCGTGGCGGAGGCGGCCGCGCTCGGGTTGATGGGGGCCTGCGTCTCCAAACAGCATGGCGGGGGCGGCCGCGACTACGTGACCTACGCGGCGGCGATCGAGATCGTGTCGGCGGCCAGTGCCACGCTTGCCGTGATCCTCACGGTGAACAACTCCCTCGTCGCGGAGACCATTGAGCAGTTCGGCTCGGCCCTGCACCACGAAACCTGGCTGGGGCCGCTGGCGCGCGGACAGGCGATCGGCGCCTTCGCGCTGTCGGAGGCCGACGCCGGCTCCGACGCGGCCAATCAGCAGACCGTGGCCCGGTTGGACGATCGCGGGTACGTGATCAACGGACGCAAGATCTGGGTCGCCAACGCGACGGTGGCCGATGTGGTCATCGTGTTTGCCGCCACCCAGCCGGACACCCGCGGCCGGGGGATCAGCGCGTTTCTCGTGCCACTCGATGCCAAGGGCCTCACGCGCGTGCCGTCGCCGGAATCACTGGGCGTGCGCGGGCTCGGTTGCGTCGATCTGGAATTAGGCGACGTGCATGTGGATGCGGACGCGCTGCTCGGCGAACCGGGCCGCGGATTTCGCGTGGCGATGCGTGCGCTCGAGGGCGGCCGTATCGCCATCGCCGCGCAGGCGTTGGGCGTCGGGCAGGCGGCGCTCGAGGAAGCGCTGCGCTATGCCCGCACGCGTCATGCGTTCGGCCAGCCGATCGGGAACTTCCAGGCGATCCAGTTTCAATTGTCGGACATCGCGACCGAGCTGTCCGCGGCGCGCATGCTGACCTGGAAGGCCGCCGACACGCGTGACCGCGCGCCGCGCGTCTCGCTCGAGGCGGCCATGGCCAAGCTGCAGGCGTCGGAGGCCGCGCATCGAGCGGCCGACCGCGCGATGCAGATCCTGGCGTCGGCCGGCTACCGGCGAGGATCGCTGGTCGAGCGGCTCTTCCGCGACGTGCGCGCCGCGGAAATCTACCAGGGCACGTCCGAAGTGCAGCGCATGATCATCGCGGAGCACCTGCTGGCGGACTAGGCGACGCGGTCCAGATGAGCGACCGCATCGGCCGGTCGAAGGGCGTGAACGTGCCTGCCGCGCACGCGGCGTCTCTGGAACTCAGCCACATCCGCAGTTCCGCCGGAAGACCCGCCTGTTCGGCCATCTCCGCGTCGTGCGCGCGGCTGTCGGCAGAGCAGGGCGCGAATGTGCCGATCCGCTCGAACGCCGAGGCCGACAGCGCGATCATGATCGCCGCGGCCGCCGGCCATCCCCATCGCGGCGCCCGCGCGATCCATTCGCCGAGGATGCCGCTCGTGGCGAGCACGGCGCCCCAGCCCACCAGATGCCATCGGCCTTCGCTCGACACGAACGTGAGCGGCAGGTTGGCGACGAGCATCACGATCGATCCGGTGATCAGCAGCCGAGCGCCGGCAGACTCGCGCCCGCGGACGAGCACCCACGCGCCCGCCGCCAGGATCGCCGCCTTGGCGATCGCCGCCGGCAGCGCGACGTTGGCGGCCCCCACTTGCCAGAGCAGCACGTAGCGCGGCGCGCGAAGGAAGTTCGCGATCATGTGGCCGGGCGTGCGAAACCCGTAGCCGAACTGCGACGGCAGCCACCAGGTCCGCCACGCAATCAGCGCGATCGACAGGCCCGCCAGCGCGGTCCATGCCGCGCGCGAGGGGCGCGGCACGTCGCGCGCGATCACCGCGCGCGCCCACTGCGCGGCGCCGATGGCGAGCGGCATCAGCAGGCCGTCTTCTTTGAACCACGCGGCGGCGACCAGCCAGGGCGCGGCCCGCCACCACCAGGCGCGGGAACCACCGCGGTCCCGCTGCCAGATGAGCAGGGCGGCGACGAGTGAGATCGCCATGAACGTGTGGTCCTGGTTGGCGATCCAGGGTCCGAGCGACGTGCCGAGCGTCGGATACGTCGACACGAGGATGGCCGCGATGCCGGCCATGACCGCGCTGCTCGTTTCGCGCATGACGAAGACCGATGTCATGAGGGCCAGGACCGCGATGGCCGCCAGCGGAATGAGGTGCAGGGCGCGCAGGTCGTAGCCCAGCGTGTTGGAGATCAGCGCGTAGTACGTGGCGGTCAGCGGGCGGTAGAACGCGACAGTGGTGTCCCACGGACGGTACGGCCCGGTCCAAGCGTGCCAGATGTCGGCGCCTGTCCACGGGCGCAACACTTCGAAGTCATCCCAGAAGAGTCCGTACCCCAGCGTGCGTCCGTACATCAGGAGGACGGCGGTGATCGCCAGCACGCTCACCGTCGCCCGCCGGGCGTTCATCCCAGGATCTGCTTGGCGATGGTCTGCAACTGCAGGTTGGACGTGCCCTCGTAGATCTGGCCGATCTTCGCGTCGCGATACAGCTTTTCGACCGGGTAGTCCTTCACGAAACCGTAGCCGCCGAAGAGGTTGATCGCCATCGAGGCGTTACGTTCGGCCACTTCGGACGCGAAAATCTTGCACATCGCCGCTTCGGTCAGAAACGGCCGGCCGGCGTCCCTGAGCCGCGCCGCGTTGTACACCAGCAGCCGCGAGGCTTCGACGTCGGTCGCCATGCGGGCCAACTGGAACTGCACGCCCTGGAAATTCGCGATCGCCTTGCCGAACTGCTTGCGCTCCCGCGTGTAGTGCAGCGAATGGTCCAGGGCGCCCTGCGCCAGGCCGAGCATCTGCGCGCCGATGCCGATGCGGCCCTCGTTGAGCGTCTCGATCGCGACCTTGTAGCCCTTCCCGACCTCGCCGAGCACGGCCGCCCGCGGCACCCGGCAGTCCTCCAGAATCAACTCGCACGTGCTCGACGCGCGGATGCCGAGCTTGTCTTCCTTCTTGCCGATCGTAAATCCGGGTGTGCCGCGCTCGACGATGAACGCCGTGATGCCGCGATAGCCCGCCTCGGGGTCGACCGTGGCGAACACGATGAAGATGTCGGCCTCATTCGCGTTCGTGATCCACAGCTTGCGGCCGGTGATCACGAAATCGCCGCCCTGCTCGACGGCGCGCGTCTGCAGCGCAAACGCGTCGCTGCCCGAGCCGGCTTCGGACAGGCCGTACGCGCCGATCGACTTGCCGGCCAATCGCGGCAGCAGCCGCGCCTTGAGGTCGGCGTTGCCCCATCGAAGGATGGCGTTGATGACCAGGGTGTTCTGCACGTCAACCAGCACGCCGACCGACGGATCGACGCGCGATAATTCTTCGACCACCAGCACGGAGTGAAAGAACGTGCCGCCCGCTCCGCCGAACGATTCCGGAATCTCGACGCCCATGATGC
>JAKALV010000301.1 GCA_021824055.1 Acidobacteriota bacterium | reverse complement strand
GCACCTGATCGCACCCTAGATTGTAGGTATCCCTACCCCTGCCAGATATTCCCACGTCCCGTCATAGAACTTCGGATCCCGCGTCGGGTCCATGGTGCTGCCGGGCGGGATGAAGATGACCATGCCCTGTCGCGTTCGGAGCCCCGGGCGCGGCTGCGGATCCAGGCGCGGGCCTTGTCGAGATCGCGCGTGATGGCGATGGGATAGCGGTCACGGATCTTGCCGAGGATCTCGCGCGCCTCCGCGGCTTCGTGGTCCAGCAGCGCTTTCACGAAGCGGGACACATGTTCCGCGCGAAACGAGCGCATCGACACGGCCAGATGCAGGCTGTCGTCTTTGATCGCCTTGTCACCGATCGTCTGCAGCGCGTGGCCGGCGTCGTATTCCCTGTCGGTCAGTTCCGGCGAGATATAGGCGCGCCAGTCTCTGAAGCTCGTCGACACGGCATCCAGCCACGCGGAGATGCCGGCTTCGCCGCGGTTGATCTCCTGGCCGCCGCCGACGAGGCAGATCACGACGGCCCAGTCCGGGTGACGATCAAGGTACGACAGCAGAAACTCCGGCTCCGACTGCGTGAAGCCTGCCCGGCCCTTCTTCCGCTTCATGAAGTCGGCGGTCATCTCACGATTCCACGCCCTTTGCGCTTCGTCGAAGATGACGACGTGGTCGACGGGCGGCAGTGATTCATCGCGCAGGCCGTCGTCTCTGAAGTGGTGCACGTTCTGGATGAACAGCTTGATCGGCCGCAGCGCGTCGCCTTTGCGCACGCGCTTCCCCTTGGCGCGTTGCCGCTGCACTTCATCGCGCGCGAGTGCCTCGCGCAGCACAGCGACCAGCGGACCATTACCCGACAGGAACACCGCGTGGGTGGCGCCTTCATCTCGCTTCGTCGTCGCGACGTTGAGGCCAACGAGGGTCTTCCCCGCTCCGGGGACACCGGTCACAAAGACGATGGCCTTCTTACCGGCCTGGCGGGCATCGTCGATCAGTTCTTCAACACGGTGAGATGTGACGCTCAGATTGCGCGCGCTGGCTTCGCTACGTGTGATCGCATCGACGGAGTGGTTCGCGTAGAGCACCTGCGCCGCTTCGATGATGGTGGGCGTCGGTTGATATCGCGATCGCGCCCACGCCTCGCCGTCAAGTGGATCTCCGGCAACTCTCTCGAGCCCGCGACGAATCGCTTTGCCGAGCGCCTGCGCCCCACACACCACGGGCGCACACACGTCGTCATGCGCCGGATCCGGGATCTTCGGATCGTCGAGGTCGGATTCGGTGGGCACCAGGATCGGGATGATCGGCGCCGCGTGGCTGCCCTGGTGGAAGTTCTTCAGGTCGAGCGCGTAGTCCCACGCCTGGTTGTAGTCGTGGGTCGTCGTGTTGCGCTCGCCCACTTTGAACTCGATCACGAAGGTCGCCGGCCCCGACACCAGCACCGCGTCGATGCGGCTGCCAATTCTGGGGACGTCGTATTCGAGCGCCGACGGCGCGACGAGCATCAGACGGCCGCCGGTGTTCTCGGCGTGCTGCGCGTGAAGGTTCCGCCGCGCAAACTCGTGACGGGCTTCACGATCGTCGCCAGCCTGTAAAAACAAAAAGCAGGAGGCCGGCTCGCGCCAACCTCCTGCTCTAACAAGCGTTTGACATCTTTGCCTACACGCCGATGACGGCCGTCAGTTCCTTGACCGCGGCCGCGGATTTCTGCAGCGCGGCGTTTTCCTCGGCGCTGAGCTTGATCTCGATGATCTGCTCCATGCCGTTCTTCCCGAGCTTGACGGGCACGCCCAGGAACTGGTCCTTCACGCCATATTCGCCCGTGAGGTACACGGAGCACGGCATGATCGCCTTCGTATCCTTGAGGATCGCCTCGACCATCGCCGCCGCCGCCGCGCCGGGCGCGTACCACGCGCTCGTGCCGACCAGTTTGGTGATTTCCGCGCCGCCGTTGGCGGTGCGCTCGCAGATCGCCTTGATCCGGTCCGCTGGGATCAGCTCGGTGATCGGAATGCCGGCCACCGTGGAATAGCGCGGCAGCGGCACCATCGTGTCGCCGTGCCCGCCGAGCACGAACGCATGCACGCTCTTGATCGAGACGTTCAGCTCCATCGCGATGAACGCGCGCATCCGGGCCGAGTCGAGCACGCCGGCCATGCCGATCACGCGCTCGCGCGGGAACTTGCTGAGGCGGAAGACCGCCTGGCACATGGCGTCGAGGGGATTGGCGACCGGAACGATGATGCAGTTGGGCGAGTACTTGACGACCTGCTCGGTGACCGCCTGCATGATCTTGTAGTTCACGTTCAGCAGGTCATCGCGGCTCATGCCCGGCTTGCGCGGCATGCCCGACGTCACGACGACCACGTCGGAGTTGGCCGTGGCGGCGTAATCGCTGCCGCCCATGACGCGCGTGTCGCTGCCGTCGATCGGGCAGGCCTGGTAAATGTCGAGCGCAATGCCCGCCGCCTTGGTGTCGGCGATGTCGACGATGACAACGTCGGCGAGCTCCTTGGTGGCGATCGCGCGGGCAACCGTGGCGCCCACGTTCCCGGCGCCGCCTACAACTGTGACTTTTCTGTTCATCTCGTCTCCTGACGTTGGCTTACATGTTGCGGATCATCGCGTCGCCAAACTCGGAGGTCTTGAGTTCCTTCGAGCCCGGGATCAGACGCGCGAGATCGTACGTCACCGTCTTGTCGGCGATCGTCTTCTCCAGCGACTGCATGATGAGGTCGGCCACTTCGGGCCAGCCCATGTAGCGGAACATCAGCTCGCCGGACAGGATGACCGAGCCGGGGTTGACCTTGTCGAGGTTGGCGTATTTGGGCGCCGTGCCGTGCGTGGCTTCGAAGATCGCGTGGCCGCTGACGTAGTTGATGTTGCCGCCCGGCGCGATGCCGATGCCGCCGACCTGCGCCGCCAGCGCGTCGGAAATGTAGTCGCCGTTCAGGTTCGCCGTGGCGATCACGTCGTACTCGGCCGGCCGCGTGAGGATCTGCTGGAGAAACGCGTCGGCGATGACGTCCTTGACGACAACGCCGTTCGGCAGCGTGCACCACGGGCCGCCGTCGATCTCGACGGCGCCGAACTCGCGCTTCGCGAGGTCATAGCTCCAGTCGCGGAAGCCGCCTTCCGTGAACTTCATGATGTTGCCCTTGTGCACGATCGTCAGGCTCTTGCGCTTGCTGTCGATCGTGTACTTCAGCGCGGCGCGCACGAGGCGCTCGGTCCCCTCGCGTGAAATAGGCTTGATGCCAAAACCGGAGGTCAGCGGGAACCGAATCTTCTTGAACAGCTTGGGGAACGCCGCGGCGAACAGGGTTCGGAACTGCTCCGCTTCTGGGCTGCCCTCCTGGAATTCGATGCCGGCGTAGATGTCTTCCGTGTTCTCCCGGAAGATCACCATGTCGACCAGGTCCGGCCGCTTGACCGGCGTGTCCATGCCCGCGAAGTACCGAACGGGGCGCAGGCACACGTACAGGTCAAGTTCCTGACGCAGCGCGACGTTCAGCGAGCGGATGCCGCCGCCGACGGGCGTTGTGAGCGGTCCCTTGATTCCGACTTTGTATTCACGAAACGCGGCCAGCGTTTCTTCGGGCAACCAGTTTCCTGTTTGGTTGAATGCCTTTTCGCCGGCGAGCACTTCTTTCCAAATGGCTTTGCGCTTGCCACCGTAGGCTTTGGCAATCGCGGCATCAAACACGCGCACGCTCGCGCGCCAGATATCCGGCCCAGTGCCATCGCCTTCGATAAACGGAATGATTGCCTGATCGCTCATGCTGCTTGTGTCCTACGGGGATTCACAGAATCTGTTGAAAACCTTGTGGAAAACTGTGGATGCGTTACGCCATCGTCTCGCGGATGTTGTACTTACAGCGAATTGCACCAGGTTGGTGCGCGCCGCGGCAGCACAACCACCACATTATATCTGGAAGGAATCCGGAATCACTGAAGTGCGCCTGCCGGTTCGGCGGCAGTTCCGCGATGGCAGGCGCTAGCGGATCGTAATGGTCGTGACGGTCTTGTTCGGGCTGGTAACGTCCACGAGTTCAACCGATGCCGGACCGATCGA
>JAKALV010000036.1 GCA_021824055.1 Acidobacteriota bacterium | reverse complement strand
CGGGGGCGGCGGCGGTGGAGGCGGCGGCGCCGGCGCTGGCGGAGGCGGCGGGGGCGCCGGCTGCACGACCGGCGGCTGTTTCTTGCCGCACGCTACGGTGACAAAAAGAGGAGCTACAAAGACACTCAGCAACACCAAACGGCACATCGCTCGTCGCATAGGGCAACAACTCCTGCGGTATCTTGCCATAATTCGGTTCATGGATCGTCTACTGGCGGCCACCGCCAGCGCTGAAGACACGCATTTCTGGTTTCTGGGCCTCCGCCGTTTTGCTCAGCTGATGCTCAATCGCGCGCTGCCGCACGCACGGCCGCTACGCGTCATCGACTGCGGCGCCGGCACGGGTCGCAATCTCGACTGGCTGCAGCAGTACGGCTGGGCCATGGGCGTCGAGCTCTCACCGGCCGGCATCGCCATCGGCCGCCGTCACGGGCGCCGGCTCGTCCGCGGTACTGTTGCCGCGTTGCCATGCCCGAACGGCGCCTTTGATCTGGCGACCTCATTCGACGTGATCTATTCGCTGGACGATAACACGGAGCGCAAAGCGCTGGATGAAATGTACCGCGTCCTGAAACCCGGCGGCCTCGCGCTCGTCAACGCCGCCGCCCTCGACATCCTCACCGGCTCGCACTCGGCCCTCGCAAACGAGCGCCGGCGATACACGGCGGCGCGGCTCCGCGCCAGGCTCGCGGCCGCAGGCTTTGACGTGATTCAGATGTCGTACACCAACATGACGACGCTGCCGATCACGCTGGCGGTGCGCATGACGCAGCGCCTCATCGGCAGCGGCGATCAGGCCGCGGAAACGGAGATGCGTGTTCCGGCGGCGCCGGTCAACGCGGCCCTGGCGGGCCTGCTGCGGCTGGACGCCGCGCTGATGCGCGTGGCCGCCCTGCCGGTGGGATCGTCGGTGATGTGCGTGGCGCGCCGGAACTGATCACTCACTCGTCCCAACTGTCATCGTCGTCCGCGTCGTCGTCATCTTCATCATCGACGTCATCGACGTCGGCGTCTTCGTCCTCATCATCCTCGTCGTCTTCGTCGTCGAGGTCCTCGTCGATGTCGAATTCCAGCGGCACGAGCGTGGCCACACGCAGCGCGCTGCCACACTCGTCACATTCAAACGGGTCGCCGATCTGAATGTCTTCGAGATCGTCGTCGTCGATATCAATTTCGGCGTCGCATTCAGGACACGTGGCCATACACTGCTCCGAGGACAGGATTATACATGTCGCTCTCAAAAACAATTCTCATCGCGCATCGTTCGACGGACGTCCGGAACCGTATGGCCGCGGCGCTGGCCGACGCCCGCCACGATTATGTGACGGCCGACAATCCTGAACTCGCGGTCGCGGCCGTGTCGGACCCCGAGCATCCGGTCAGCCTCGCCCTCCTCGATCTGGGATTGGGCGACGACCCGGCCCGGCTCGTCGCCGACGTGCGGCGGCATGCCGCGCGAACCATGCCCGTGGTGGTGTTCGCCGGCTCGCTCCGCTCGGCCGCCGACGTGCCCGTGCTGCTGGCCGCAGGCGTGGCCGGTTATCTCAACGAGCACGCAACCACGGCGCAGATTCTGCCGGCCCTGGCCCCGCATCTGTTTCCCGACAACTTCGACCGGCGCGGCAGCGCGCGCGTCGCGCTGGGCATTCCGGTCTCCTACCGGGCCGGCCAAACCATCGCGGGCGCGCTCACGGCCAACGTCGGCAAAGGCGGCATCGGCATCCGCACGATGAGTCCGCTCGCCGTTGGTACTTCGGTGCAGTTGAAATTCAGGCTGCCGGCCGCCGCGGCGGATCTCGAGGCCGCCGGCCGCGTGGCCTGGAGCAACCGGCAGGTCGGCATGGGCATTCAGTTCGAGCGTCTCGATAACGACGCGCAGACGGCCATCGACAAGTTCGTGGACGAGAACTCGTAACGCACGTTCCGCCGGACCTTCAGGTCCGGCCGGATCTCAGCAGCCGCAAGCTGTTGGCCGTCACGATCAGCGACGCGCCCGTGTCCGCGAACACGGCCATCCACAGGGACGTCACGCCCAGAATCGCCAGCACGATGAACGCCAGCTTCAAACCCAGCGCGATGGCGACGTTGGCGCGGATGATGGCGAGCGTGCGCTGGCTGAGCGTCAGCAGATACGGAAGCCTTGAGAGGTCGTCGCTGACCAGCGTCACATCGGCCGTCTCAATCGCGAGATGGCTGCCGCCGGCGCCCATCGCCACGCCCAGATCCGCCGCGGCCAGCGCGGGCGCATCGTTCACGCCGTCGCCCACCATCAGCACCGGCCCGAACCGCGCGCGCAGCGCTTCAACGCACGCCACCTTGTCGCTGGGCAGCAGATCCGCATGGACGTCATCGAGACCGAAATCCGCCCGCAGCCGATCGGCCGTGCGCTGCTGATCGCCCGTCAGGAGCGCGATCCATTTCACGCCCGCGGCGCGCAGCGCCAGGATCGCATCCGCGCCGGCGACCTTCGGCGAGTCGCCGAGTCCGATCACGCCCAGGCCGGCGCCGCCCCGGCCGACCAGCACCGTCGTCTCGCCGCGCTCCGCCATGAGCTCGAACTCCGCGTGCAGCGACGGCGTGCACAGCTGCCGGTCTTCAAACAGCCGATGGCTGCCGACGATGACATCCGCATCGTCGACGCGCGCCTCGGCGCCAAGTCCGGGCAGCGCGCGAAAGTCGTCGCCCGCTGCCACCGCCACGCCCTCGGTGCGCGCGTGCGTCACGATCGCGCGGCCGATCGGATGCTCGGAACGCGACTCGAGCGCGGCGGCCACGCCCAGCACGCCGTGCGCCGTGGTGCCGTCCACGCCCTTGACGTCGGTGACCTTCACGCGCCCGTGCGTCAGCGTCCCGGTCTTGTCGAACGCCACGCATGTGATGTCCGCCGCGCGCTCCAGATGCGCGCCGCCTTTGATCAGGACGCCGCGCCGCGCCGCCGACGTCAGCGCCGAGGTGATCGCGACAGGAGTCGAGATCACGAGCGCGCACGGGCACGCCGCCACGAGCAGCATCAACGCGCGATACCCCCACACCGCGAGGTGGGCGCCGAACAGCCCGGCGCCGCCCGCACCACCCGCGCCTGTCAGCGCCACAACCGGCGGCAGAAATGCCACGGCGATGGCCAGCAGCATCACCGCCGGCGTATAGGTTCGCGCAAAGCGATCGACGAACTGTTGTGTGGGGGCGCGGCGCGCCTGCGCATCTGCGATCAGATGCACGATGCGGGCGACGGCGCTCGCGTCAGCGGGCGCTGACGCCTCCATTTCAAACGCGCCCATCCCGTTGATCGTGCCACCCAGCACGGCGTCGCCCGGCTGTTTCTCCACCGGCCACGACTCGCCCGTGATCGGCGACTGATCGACGGTGGACGCGCCCGCGGTGAGGCGTCCATCCACCGGCACGCGCTCGCCCGGCCGCACGATGACGAGGTCGCCGATCACCACCTCGATCGCGGCGATCTCCTGCTCGCGCCCGTCCCGGCGGACCTGCGCCCGTTCGGGAATGACGGCCATCGCGTCCTGCACGGCATGTCGCGCCCGCCGCAACGTCCAAGCCTCCAGCCACTCAGCGACGTCAAAAAGCCAAATGACCGTGGCGGCCTCCCACCAGTCGCCGAGCGCGATAGCGCCGGCGACGGCGACGACCATCAGTGTGTTGATATCCAGGCGCCGGGCGCGGACCGCGCGCCAGGCCTTTTGCGCAGGCTGGCGGACGGACCAGGCGATGGCGAGCGAAAACGCGACGATGGCCGCGCCGGGGCGGTCCTGCCACTGGGAAAACGCGCCAAGCAGAATGAAGAGCGCGCCGGCGAACATGCTAGCCGCGCTCCCCGGCGTGGGCCGCCGCGTCCCTGAGCAATCGTCCGACGTGGACGTCGTCGAGCGCATAGAACGCCTGGCGGCCGTCCCGGCGCACGCGGACGAGGCGCGCCGCGCGCAGGAGGCGGAGCTGGTGCGACGTGGCGGATTCGGTGAGGCCGGCGCCGGCGGCCAGGTCCGACACGCAGCATTCGCCATGGCTGAGCCGGTCGAGCAGCGTCAGGCGCGACGGATCGCCCAACAGCTTGAAGAGCGCCGCCACGTCATCAACCGCCATGGGCGTGGAGGCCCGCAGATTAATTTTCGATAATCTACTCATGCCAATAGTTGAATATCTGAACATGTATTCATATGTCAAGGGCGTACAGGCGGTTGACACCCGCATGTGCCCCGCCTAGCATTTCTCTTTGCGCTTCCATTTCGCGGTCTACACCATGGAGTTCCTCCTGTGATCGAGGTACAGCACCTCACGAAACGCTACGGTCCCGTCACCGCCGTAGACGACATCAGCTTCCGCGTTGAGCAAGGCGAAATCCTCGGCTTCCTCGGCCCCAACGGCGCGGGCAAGACGACGACGATGCGCATTCTCACCGGGTACATGCCCGCGACCGACGGCAAGGCCATCGTCGCGGGCTTCGACGTGTTCGCCAAGCCGATCGACGCGAAGGCGCGCACCGGGTACCTGCCCGAGACGCCGCCGCTCTATCCCGACATGACGGTGCGCGAGTATCTGACCTTCGTCGCCAAACTGAAGATGCCGAAGAAGACGACGGCCGCGGATCGCCGGGCGCGCGTCGAGGCGATCATGAAGAAGACGTTTGTCGACGACATGGCCGCACGCCACTGCGGCAAGCTCTCGAAAGGCTATCGGCAGCGCGTGGGCCTGGCGCAGGCGCTCATCCACGATCCGGAGGTGCTGATCCTCGACGAGCCGACGGCCGGTCTCGATCCGAAGCAGATCATCGAAACGCGCGATCTGGTCCGCAGCCTCAAGGGCGATCACACGGTCGTGCTGAGCACGCACATCCTGCCGGAAGTGGCGCAGACGTGCGAGCGCGTGGTCATCATCAACAAGGGCCGCGTGGTCGCGGTGGACACGCCGGAGAACCTGACGCGGCAGCTGCGCGGGTCCTCCAGCCTGTATGTGCAGGTGGACGTGACCGGCGGCGACGCGCACGCCACGCTCCGGAGCGTGCCGGGCGTGACGAAGGTCGACGTCGCGGATCGCCACGAGGGGTTTGTGGGCTACGAACTTCATGCCGAACAGCAGCGCGATGTGCGCCGCGATGTGGCGCGCGCGATCGTCGATCGCGGAATGGGACTGCTCGAAATGAGACCGATGCGGATGAGCCTCGAAGACATCTTCCTGCAGCTCACGACGAACGAACAGTCGGCGCCGGGTGAAGCGCCGACGCCGGCCGGCCAGGCGGCCGAGGGAGGGTCCCATGCGTAACGCGCTCGCCATCGCCGGCAAGGAATTGCGCGGCTACTTTGCGTCGCCGATCGGCTGGGTCATCTGCGGCCTGTTCTCGCTGATCTTCGGGTGGTTCTTCTACACGTATCTCGAGTACTTCGTGCGCAACAGCATGCAGTCCGACATGGGCCAGGGCGGGCCCATGAACATCAACCTGTCGCTCATCCGCCCGCTGTTCAGCAACGCGACGGTGATCATCCTGTTCGTGCTGCCGAGCATCACGATGCGCACTTACTCGGAGGAAAAGCGCTCGGGCACGATCGAGCTGCTGCTCACCTCCCCCGTCACCGACTGGGAAATCATCATCGGCAAGTTCCTGGGCGCGATGGGGCTCTACTGCTCGATGCTCGCGGCGACGATGGTCTACATGGCGATCCTGTTCGCCTACGGCCAGCCGGAGTGGAAGCCGCTCGTGGCCGGCTACCTCGGCCTCGTGCTGATGGGCGGCTGCTTCATCTCGATGGGCCTGTTCATCTCGAGCCTGACCAAGAACCAGATCATCGCCGGCATCGCGACGTTCATCGCCGGCCTGATGTTCTGGGTGATCAACTGGCTCGGTGACAACGCCAGCCCGACCACGGCGGCGATCCTGTCGTATCTGTCGATCACCGAGCACTTCGACGACTTTGCGAAGGGCGTGGTCGACACCAAGCACCTCATCTTCTATCTGAGCTTCATTGCGTTCGGCCTGTTCCTGACGTCCAAGTCGGTGGACACGGAACGGTGGAAGGGTTAGTCATGAAGCGCATCGTCGGACTTCTCGGTTGGCTGGGCGTCGTTCTCGTGCTGGCGGCGGTCGCCATGCGGTTCATCAAACCCGAACTCGTGGAGTGGTATCAGGGCCTGGCGATCGCCGGCCTGGTGACCACCCTGCTCTACACGCTCAGCCAGTGGCGCGACATCGGCCGCTCGATGAGCGGCAAGGGCGCGCGCTACGGCTCGGTGGCCTTCGGCAGCGTGGTGCTGATGCTCGCGATTCTGATCGCCATCAACTACATCAGCAACCGCCAGTCGAAGCGCTGGGACCTGACCGGCGGCCAGCAGTTCTCGCTGTCGGATCAATCCAAGAAGATCGTGAGCGGCCTCAAACAGCCGCTCGCGATCCGGATCTACTACCAGACCGGCAGCATCGGCCAGGTGCACGACAAGATCGACGGCTACACGCTCGCCAGCCCGAAGGTGTCGGTCGAGTACATCGACGCGGAGAAGAACCCGGCGCGCGCCCAGCAGGACGGCGTGCAGCAGTACGGCACGGTGATCATGGAATACGCCGGCCGCACCGAGCGCACCACGAGCCTGGCAGAACAGGACGTGACCAACGCGATCATCAAGCTCGTCGAGGGCAAGACGAAGAAGGCGTACTTCGTCCAGGGCCACGGCGAACGCGACCCGACCAGCCAGGACCGCCTGGGCTACACGCAGATCGCCGCGCGGCTGAAGAACGACAACTACGAAGTCGCCAAGATCGCCCTCGCGCAGGAAGGGAAACTGCCTGACGACGCCACGGTGGTGATCATCGCGGGCCCGCAAACGGATTTCCTCGCTCCCGAAATCGAGGCGCTCAAGACCTACCTCGCGGCCGGCGGCAAGCTCATCATGCTGCTCGACGTGCAGGCCAAGCCGGACGCTCCGCCGCTCACCAACCTGATCGCCCTCGCGAAAGACTGGGGCATCGCGGTGGGCACGGACCTGATCGTCGACGCGAGCGGCATGGGCCGCATGTTCAATGCCGGCCCCGAAGTGCCGATCGCGGCGCCGCCCTATCCCAGCCATCCGATCACCGACAAGTTCGCGCCGATGACGGCGTTCCGGCTCGCGCGGTCCGCGTCGCCGATCGAGGGCGGCACGAACGGCCATGTCGCGTCGCGCGTGGTGGACAGCAGCCCGCGCAGCTGGGCGGAAGCCGATCTCAAGTCGCTCGCCAAAGGCGGCGGGGCCGTGTCGATGGATCTCGACAAGGGCGACAAACAAGGTCCGATCGCCATCGCCTCGGCCGTGTCCGCGCCGGCCACGGCGGCGCCGGCCCCCAAGGATCCCACCGCGCCGAAGCCCGAAACGCGCGTGGTCGTGGTCGGCGATTCGGATTTCATCGACAACGATCTGATTGCGTTCCAGGGAAACGCCGACCTGTTCATGAACATGGTGAACTGGGCGGCGCAGCAGGAAGACCTGATCGCGATCCGTCCGAAGGATCCCCAGGATCGCCGCATCACGCTGACGGAAAGCCAGCGCGCGGGTATCTTCTATCTGGCGATCTTCATCATTCCGGGCATCTTCCTGGCGGCCGGCGCGGCCACGTGGTGGAAGAGACGCTAGTTACGCCTACGGAGGCGAGTTCACGATGCGTGGCGGTAAGTCATTCCTGATTCTGTTGGTTCTGGCCGCGGGTCTTGGCGGCTATGCGTACTTCGTCGAGTCGAAGCACGACCCCTCGGACGTGGCCGCAACGAAGAAGGACAAGGTCTTCACCGTCGACAGCGAGAAGATCGACGAGATCACGGTGAAGGCCGAGAACGGCGACGTGACCAAGGTGACGAAGACGAACAACACCTGGAAGATCGTGTCGCCGGCTGCGCTGGATACGGATCCCGCGGAAGTATCGGCCATCACCACCGCACTCGCGGGCCTCGAAAGCGAGAAGGTCGTCGACGCGAACCCGCCGTCGCTCAAGGAATTCACGCTCGATCCCCCGAAGATGAGCATCACGTTCCACGTCGCCGGCGAAACCGGCACGCACCGGATCGACCTGGGCATGAAGACGCCGGTCGGCGGCGACCTGTACGCCAAGGTCGAGGGCAAGCCGGCCGTGTTTCTCGTCGGCGCGTACCGTGAAGACGCGCTCAACAAGTCGACCTTCAATCTGCGCGACAAGACGGTGCTCGTCTTCGATCGTGACGGCGCGAACTTCCTCAAGATCGACGACGGCAAGAAGCCGATCGTCGCCGCCAAGCAGGACAACCAGTGGCAGCTGTCGCAGCCGCTCGCAGGTCCCGCGGACTTCACCGCCGTCGACGGGCTGATCGGCCGGCTGTATCAGAGCCGCATGAAGTCGTTCGTGGCCGATGACGGCACCAAGGACCTCAAGAAATACGGACTCGACAAGCCCCAGGTCGTGGTCACGGTCGGCGCCGGATCGGCCCGCGCGCAGTTGGCGCTCGGCGCCAAAACCGCCGACGGCAGCGTGTATGCGCGCGACCTGACGCGGCCGATGATCTTCACGCTGGAAGGCACGCTCGTCGACGATCTCAAGAAGCCGGTCGGCGACATGCGGCAGAAGGACGTGTTCGACTTCCGGACGTTCTCGGCGCTCGGGCTCGACGTCACCCGCGGCGGCCAGACGTATTCGTTCAAGGCCGAGAGCGAACCGGTGGACGGCAAGCTCGGTCCGTGGAAACTGATCAAGCCGTCGGACAAGATGCTCGACGCCACCAAGATCAACGACCTGCTCGTCAACTTCTCGAGCCTGCGCGCCGACAGCTTCATCGAGGCGCCCGGCACCGGCGAAGAAACGGTGGTCACCGCCCGGTTCGGCACCGCCTCGGCGCCGAAGACGGAGACGGTCACGTTCCGCGTGATCCCGGCGAAGGGCAAGGACGGCAAGGTCGTTGTGCACGCGATGCGCAAAGGCGAAAAAGACGCGATGGTCGTCTCGGCGCTCGACTTCGACAAGGCGATGGCGGTCTTCAAGGAACTCACCGGGGCGAAGTGACGCGCAGCCCGCTTCTGGCGATGGCGGTCTGCGCGCTGCTTGGCGCGCAGGTGGCGCCGGTGGCGCAGGTGGCGCAGGTGGCGCAGGTGGCGCCGGCAGTATCGCTTACCGCCCAACTAGACGCACTCTTTTCCGACCCCGTCCTCGCCCGTGCCCTGATGTCCGTGCGCGTGGACTCTCTCCGCACCGGCGAAACCATCTACGCGCTGAACGCCGACAAGCTCGTGATGCCGGCGTCGAACATGAAGATCCTGACGATGACGACGGCGGCCGAGAAGCTGGGGTGGACTTTCACCTACAAGACCACGCTCGAGGCGGCGGGCCCGGTGACCGACGGCATCCTCCACGGCAACCTCATCGTCATCGGGGGCGGCGATCCCACGATCGTTTCGAACGACGGCGGGCCTGCGCCGCTCTTCGGCGAGTGGGCCGCGGCGCTGCGGAAGGCCGGCATCAAGCGCGTCGACGGCCGCATCCTGGGAGACGACCGGTTCTTCGCGGACCCGATCGGCATGGGCTGGTCGTGGGACGATCTCGTCTACGGCTACAGCGCAACCATCACCGGCCTTTCCTACAACGAGAATCAGGTCGCCGTGAAGGTGACGCCCGCCGCCACAGCCGGCCAGCCCGCCACCGTGACGCTCTCGCCGGCGGCCGGGCATGGACTCCACGTCACCAACCAGGTGATGACCATGCCCCCACCAGCCGACGCGGCCCCTGGCGATCCGCGCCTGCGCCCAAGCATCGAGTATCACCGGCTGGAAGGTTCCAGTGAGCTGGTTGTCGGCGGCACAATTTTCGCCGGCGCCAGGGCCGCGAATCAAACGGTCTCGGTTGACAACCCGACGCGATTCTTCGTCAGCGCATTTCGCGACGCGCTGATCAGCGACGGGATCATCGTCACGGGTCGCGCCATCGCATGGAACGACCGCGCGGATCCCGGCGCGACACCCGCCGCATTGCCTGGACCGCGCGTCACGATCGCCACGCGCACCTCGCCGCCGCTGAGCGTCATCGGCCCCTACTTCATGAAGGCCAGCCAGAATTTCGTGGCCGAAACGCTGCTCCGAACGCTCGGCGCCGTGTTCACGGGCGCGGGCACGGCAGACGCCGGGATGTCGGTCGTGCGCCAGACCCTGCAGAGCTGGGGCATCCCCGACGATGCCATCGTCATGCGCGACGGCTCCGGACTGTCGCGTTACAACTACGTGACCACCAGCGCGATCGTGACGATGCTCACGCGGATGTGGAAGAACGAGGCGATGCGCGGTCCGTTCGCCGCCGCGCTGCCGGTGGCGGCGCACGACGGCACGCTGAGCAACCGGATGAAGAACACGTGGCTCGACCAGCACGTGCAGGCCAAGACGGGCACGATCGCCAACGTACGGTCGCTGTCGGGGTACCTCGAGACCAAGTCCGGCGAGCGCATCGTCTTCTCGATGATCGGCAATCACTTCACCGTGCCTTCGTCGCAGATCGACGCGCTGACCGAGAAGGCGCTCGCGCTGATCGCGGACAAACGGTAGCCGGCAAAGACCCGCTCACGCGGAGACGCGGAGCACGCGGAGACAACGGGTTCGGCGGTTCGCTCTGCGGCCGCAATGAGGCAAGCAGGCCAGGCGGCCGCCTTTGGCGGCCGCCGGGCCACCTGGCCTGCTCAGCTCCGCGCCTCCGCGGCTCCGCGTGAGCTCCAGGTCACCGCTGCTCTCAGCGGTTCGCGCAATCGTCGCGTTCACGGACCATAATCAAGTGACGCTCCTTGGCCACACACTCGGTCGGCATCGATTTCGGCACCACCAACACCTCCATCGCGATCGTTCACTCCGACGGGTCGATCGAGCTCGGCCAGTTTCCGTTTCTCGGACGATTGACCGACGCGTACCGGTCGCTGCTCTACTTCGAGCAGGTCGCCGGCGCGGCTGGCGCGCCACCCGTCACGTATTGCTGGACGGGACCGGCCGGGATCGAGCACTACCTGTCGGCCGACAGCCAGGGCCGGCTGATCCAATCGCTGAAGTCGTTTCTGGCCGTGCGCAACATGGAAGGCACGCAGGTCTTCGAGAAGAAGCGCACGATCGAGGAATTGATCGGCCGGATTCTCGCGGACGTGCGCGCCGAGGCGTCGCGGCAGTTCGGCATCGACATTCGTCACGCCACGGTCGGCCGGCCCGTGCGGTTCGTCGGCGCCGACAACCTCGACGACGACCATTACGCCGAGGATCGCCTCGCCGACGCGTTCAACCTGGCGGGCTTCGACACCATCGCGTTCGAGCTCGAGCCGGTGGCGGCCGCGCACGAATACGAGAGCCGTCTCGATCACGACGAGCTGATCCTGATCGGCGACTTCGGCGGCGGCACCAGCGACTTCTCGCTGGTCCGAGTGGGGCCCACGGTTCGCGAGAACGGCCGCACCGACGAGGATCTGCTCGGCAACGCGGGCGTCGGCATCGCCGGCGATGCATTCGACGCTCAGATCGTGCGGCGGCTCGTCTCGCCGGCACTGGGCTCGCGCAGCCAGTTCCAGTCGATGGACAAGCTGCTGCCGATGCCCGCGTGGCCGTACTCGAATCTCGAGCGATGGCATCACCTGTCGCTGATGAAGACCGGCGAGGTGATCGAGCAGCTCGAGCGCATCAAGGCGCAGGCGCTCGAGCCGAAGATGATCGGGTATCTCATCCATCTCATCCGGTACGACCTCGGCTATCAGTTGCATCGCTCGGTGCAGAAGCTCAAGACGGAGCTGTCGACGTGGACGACGTCCGAGTTCGAGTTCAGGGACGGCGACCTGTGGCTCCGATCGACCGTGGACCGCGCGTGGTTTGAAGGATGGATCGAGCACGAGCTGCAGCAGATCGAGATGTGCGTCGATGGCCTGCTGGCATCGACCGGCGTCCAGCCGAAGCAGGTCGACGCCGTCTTTCTCACCGGCGGCTCGTCGTTCGTGCCCGCCGTGCGGCGCATCTTCCAGTCGCGATTCGGCGCGGCGAAGATCCGCGCGGGTCACGAGTTCACATCCGTGGCCATGGGGCTGGCGCGGCAGGCGGCGGAGCGCTCGTAAGCGCGCGCGTCAACATCTACGACTGCTGGTCGTAGTTCAACAGCATCAAGTACCGTCCCTGAGGTGGACGTACCGTCCGCTTCTGGAGTCCCCCCGATGTTGCGCCTCGTTCGTGGATTGTTTGTGCTCTCGCTCGGCCTCGCCGGCGCCTCTGCCGCGGAGGCCAGCGAAGGCCGCCTGATCGACAAGAAGACCGGCGCGCCGGTGGCGCATGCCGAGGTGCTCGTGGTCGGATCCACGGGGTCGGTCAGAACGGACGCCAACGGCCGATTCACGCTCACCCCGGACCCCGTCGCCCCGTTCGAACTCCTGGTGATTCTGCCCGACGGCAAGATGGCGAAGCCGATTCGGATCGAGCGTCTCGAGATGTCCGGCGTGTTGACGATCGAGCTTGAAGCCGCGGTTGAGGCGTCGGTGACCGTGTCGGGCGTCGCGCCCAGCATCGACGCATCGCCCGGCGCCGGCATGACGCTGCTGTCGGGGAAGGAACTGGCGCTGCGCACACCGGCGAATCTCGTCGAAGCGCTGGAGAACGTCCCCGGCGTCAATCAGGTTTCCGAGGGTCAGGCGGCCGTGCCGGCGGTGCGCGGGCTTGCGCAGGGCCGCACGCTCATCCTGATCGACGGCGGCCGCGTCACGTCGGAGCGGCGCGTGGGCGCCAGCGCGACGTTCATGGATCCATCCGTCATTGAAAGCGTCGACGTTGCGCGCGGCCCGGGCTCGGTGGCGTATGGCTCCGATGCCTTCGGCGGCGTGATCTCCATTCGCACGAAGCGCACGGCGGTGAACGCGCCGTTCAGCGCGAACGTCAGCGGCACGGCCGGCACGGGCATTCCCGACCGCCGCGGCGCCGTCGAACTATCGAAAGGCCTCGGCTCTGGCAGCATCTACGTGCAGGGCCACTATCGCGACGTGGCCGACTACAACGGCCCCACGGGTTCGGTTTTCAACTCCGGTTACCGCGACGGGGGGTTCATCGCGCGTGCCGAGTACGTGTCGGGCGCCAGCCTGTGGTCGTTCGGGTGGCAGAGCGACCTCGCGCGAGACGTCGAACGGCCGAGAAACAATTCCAACGTGACGCGCTTCGTCTCGCCGTTCGAGAACTCGCACCGCGCCACGGCCAGCTATGAAACCGCGGGCGTGCTGGGTTTCAGCCAGCTCCGCGTGAACGCCTTCGCCGGCACGATCGACCAGCGCACCGACCAGGACACGTTTGCGACGGCGACGAAACCCCGCAGCCTCGTCCGCGCCGACATCATGGCGACGGATTTCAGCCTCCGCATGGTGGCCGAGCGGCAGGTCGGCCGCGCCAAGCTCGAGACCGGCGTCGATCTCAACGGCCGGCTGGGGCTCGAGGCGCACGACATCACGATCGGCTACAACATGGCCGGTGACCAGACGAGCGTCGCCGACACGCTCTCGACGAAGAACGCCCGCAAGATCGACACGGGCCTCTTTGCGCAAGTCACCACGGCGTTCACGCCGGCCGTGTCGATGGCGGCGGGCATCCGCGGCGACTTTGTGCGCAACACGAATGTAGGCGGGTACTTCGGCGACCGTTCGGAAACCAACTCCGCGGCGTCGGGATTCGGCTCCATCACGCTGGCGCCCGCCAAGGGCTTCTCGCTGACCGGCCAGGCATCGCGCGGATTCCGCGATCCGCGCCTGTCGGACATGTACTATCGCGGCCCCACGGGCCGCGGCTACATCACCGGCAATCCCGGCCTCGCGCCCGAGACCAGCGTGCAACTCGACTTCGGCGCGCATTACTCGTCCGGCCCGGTGCGGCTCAGCGTCTTCGGCTACCGCTACGAGATCAAGAACCTCATCGAGCGCTACCAGACGACGACAGACTTCTTCTTCTTCAGGAACCGCGGCAAGGCGCGTCTCACCGGCTTCGAAGTGGAAATGCGCGCGTCGCTGGCCAGGGGCTTCTCGATCGAGCTCGCAGGCCAAACGATGAAGGGCAAGGCGCTCGATGACAACGTCGGCCTCGACGATCTCTCGCCGGGTTCGATCAGCATCGTCGCGCGCCGGCAGCTGTCCGATCGCGGCTCGGCATTCGTGCGCGTCGCGCGCTACCGCACGCTGGACCACCCGGGTCCGAACGAGACGGTCGCGCCCGGCTACACGATGCTCGACGCCGGCGCATCGTTCAGGTTCTCGAAGCACTTCGAGCTGCGCGCGTCGGCGCGGAACCTCACCAACGCCGAGTACCACGCCAGCCCGGTCTCACGATGGGTCTACGGGCCGGGGAGAAACGGCGCTATCACGGCGATCATCGGATTCTGAGAACGCGAGGTTCGACGGGTTCGAGGTTCGGGAGGCTCTCGCACGGGATTTTGGTGTCACGGCCTATGGCGCAAGAGGCGCCCAAGCAGGCGCCGCCGGCAAAGCGGGTGCTGGATGCCGCGCTGGCGACCGCCAGGTCGGCTCACAAGAATGCGCGAAGATCAGGGCGTACATTGCGGGGCGTCCCAGAATTCGGTTCGAAGAGGTCTCCGACGTTCGAACTTCATTTGTGTGGGTTCGGGTTCCTTCGGAGGCAGTTCAGGTTTCTTCGGAGGCAGTTCGGGGGGCTTCGCGCGTGGTGCGGTTCGGCTCGCCACCTCGCTTCGCTCGGGGCGAGCCAGGATCACAGAGACAAACTATCCGGTCACACCGTCACCTCATCGTGCTGGTGTTCGGCCCTCTCCTGGCGCCACATGAACCAGAACCAGAGTGCGGCGGGCGTGGCGGGCGTGAGCCACGGCAGATAGTCTTGATAAGTACCAGCCAGAGGCCACAGGACGCCGACCAACACGGCCATCCCGAATCCTATCGCCACGGAGATCATGGTCGGCACGCGCGAATCCGTCTTGCGCCGGACTCGATCGCCCAGGAGCGTCCATAACGCCAGCACCAGGAACCACAGGATGAAGGGCGACCAGTGACGATGGTACGGCGACAACTGTTGAAACGCCGCGAACGCGATCGCCTTCGTCGCGGCGACACACAGCACCAGGCCAATCGCGGGAGGCGTTCGCCTGGCACGCGCAATCGTCAGGAACACGGCAAAGATCATGGCCCCCGGAACGAAGTCGAGCGCCCACAAGAGACTGCTGCCGCGGTACCCCACGCGCGGATCACCGAACACCGCAACCGCGATCGCGCCGAGGCCGACGACCAACGCTGACGTCCAGCCGATCAGGCGCAGCCACCAGCCCTTCATGAGCGCATCGGCGACGTCGTGCCACAGGACACTCCAGATCAGCCGCCCGATCCCCGCGGCCATCCGGAAGTCCGACATGAACGCGCCCAACACGCCAGGCGCCTCGTCGACTTCGTGCTGCCAGTCGAGCAGCGACTGCTCGACCGCACGGACCGCAGTGTCGCTTGCCGAAAGGCGACGGAGCCACCGGACCAGGCCGTTCACGCCTTCGCTCCGAGCGGCAGATCGCCGTGGAGGATGCGAGCGGCGACGAGCGAGCGCAGGCCGAGCGCGGTGGGTTCGTAGAGACGACGGCCGCCTTCGGCGGGTGCCGAGGTGACAAGACCCTTTTCTTCCATGCGGCCGAGCGTGACGTAGATGCCGCCGCGCTTGAGCGCGCCGCCGGAGCCATCGACCAGTTGCAGGCCGTAGCAGGCGCCCCGCGAGGTGAGCAAATCGAGAATGACGGCTTCGGATTTCGCCAGCATGGGGCAAGTCTTACACAGTGTAAGACCACAACACAAGTTCGGAAGGTTCGAAGCGTTCGTGTGGTTCGTGGGGTTCACTGCGGCCGAACCTTACGAACCCTCCGAACCGAACCTTACGAACCCCACGAACCTATTTCTTAATGACGGGTGGTTTTATCTCCGCAGAGGTCTGTGGCGTCGTGCCTCCACCCTTTTTCGCCAACGATCTGTAGTACTCCTCGACCGACCCGCGGAATGCCGGCGGCACCTGGTCCGAGCCGTTGAGGAAGAGCTGGTTGCTCTTCTCCACCTTCTTGCGGAGGTTGAACTCCACCGCCTGCAGCTTGTCCATCGCGCGCGCCGCAAGTTCCTCGGTGGTCTTGGGATCGTTGTACGCATTGGGCGAACCGAGGCTCTTCAGGTTCGCCAGCACCTGGTCGAGCGCCGCCATGTCTTCCTTTGACGCGCCGGCATCCGCGAGCGCCCGGCGAAGCCCCTGCGCATCCTGCGCCGCCTGCTGCGCCTCATTCGAAAACTGCCGCGCCGCGCCCGGAGGATACGACCCGCGCGTCATCCGCGAATCGCCACCCATCGCATTGCCGCGCGCCGGATTGCCGGTGCGCTGACCCTGCTGTCCTTGCTGGCCCTGCTGACCACCCTGGCCCTGTCGACCTTGTTGGCCTTGCCGCCCTTGCTGTCCCTGTTGCCCTTGCTGTCCTTGTTGCCCCTGCTGTCCTTGCTGACTCTGCTGGTCGCCCTGCTGATGTCCCTGCGCATCCTGCTGCATCCGATCGCGCATGGACTGCATGTTGCGCAGCAAGTCACCGGCTCTGCCGAGCGCCTGCTCGGCCGCGTTCTGCTGTTGCTGCCTGCCCTGCGCGGCCTGCGCATCGGCCACGCGCTGGCGCACCGTGTCCAGATTCCGCGCGATCTCCTCCTCGTACCGCTGCTCGGTCGCGCCCTGGCTCTGCAATGTGCCGCGCGTGTAATCGATCTTGTCCTTCACGCGCTGGTCGCGCAGCGCCGAGGCGGCGTCCTGCACCTTGCGCGAGGTGTCCTTTTCCGTGGCGCGCGTGTCGTTCGCGATCTTGTCGAGCTGCTGCTGCAGCGCGCTCACCTGATTCGACATCCGCGCCTTCTGATCCGCCAGCTGCTCTGCGCGCTGCTGCCGCTCACCCTGCGCCGCCTGATTCAGAATTTTCGTCTGCTGCGCGACATCCTTCTGCTGCTCTGCCAGCCGCGAGGCCTGCTCGGCGGCGTTGGCCAGATCGCGTTCGGGCCGGCGCTGCTGCGCCTGCTGCAACTGGCGCGCGGCCTCCTGCATCTGCTGCAGCGCGTTCTCGGCTTGCGCGCCGCCATCGCTCTGCTGATTGGCCGCGGCCTGCCGCATCTGGTTGGCCGCCTGCTGCATCTTCTGCGCCGCGCTCTGCAGATCATCGCGCTGTTGCTGCTGCCGCTGCTGCTCGCGGCTGAGCTGCTGCAGCTGCCGCGCCATCTGCGCCATCTCGTCGGCCAGCTGCCGCTGCCCCTGCCCGCCCTGCGACGCGCGATTGCCCTGCTGCTGCGCCCGCCGCTGCCGCTCGGCTTCCTGCTGCTGGCGGCGCGCCAGCTCTTTTATCTTTTCCGCAAGCTCATCGACCTTCTGATCCGCGCTCTGCTGTTGGGCCGACTTCGCCTGCTGCTGCACCTCGTACTGATTCGCCATCTTGTCGAGCTGCATCTGGAACAGATCCGCCAAGTCCTCCGACATGGCATTCTGCTGCCCGCCGCCCCCACCGCCGCCGCCTTGCTGCTGCGCCGCCACCGTCAGGTCGTACTTCTGCTCGGCCGCCTGCAGCAGCTGAAACGCTTTCTGCTCGGGCGTCAGCGCGTCCTTCGCGTTCTGCGCGTCCAGTTGCGTGGCCGCGGCCTTCATGGGATCGACCGACTGCACGAGCAGGTCGGCGATCTTCTTGAAATCCACGTTGCCCTGCAGCCGCTGCACCATCTGCCCGAGCAGCTCCTCGACCTGCCCGCGCAATTTCTCCTGCTGCAGGCGAATGACCACGAGGGCTTCCCGGGTCCTGTCCGGACCATTCAGCTCCCGGTCGCGGTCCGCGTTGAACGTCGCCGCGATGATCTCCTTCTCCTGCTGCGCCAGCGATCCGCCCTGCCGCTGCTGTTGCTGCTGGCCCTGCTGCGCCTGCTGCTGCGACGGCGACTTGCGGAAGTTGCGGTTGAACGGATCGATCTCGATGAAGTAGATGTCGCTCGTCCCCGGCTTGCCGCCGGGACCGCCGCTGATCGTGTCCGTGTCGGTGGCCTTCGCGTAGTAACTGACCGAGTCGCCCGGCTTGACGCCCAGCTCCTCGAGATACAGCGTGAGGCCCGCCGTCACTTCGCTCAGCGCCTTGCCCGACGGGGTGTAGAGATTCACGGTCTGCTCCGGCCCGCCGTTGACCGAATAGAACAGATTCAACCCGCGGACGCCGTAGTCGTCATCGGCCCTGGCCTGCAGGAACACTTCATCGAGCGACATGGCGTGCGTGTCGCGGCCCGGCTTGCTGAACGACACGCGCGGCGGCGCGTCCTTGAGCACGTCGATCGTGTATTCCGGCGACGCCTTGACTACCTCGCCGTTCGGGCCCGCCAGCTCGATGTGATAGAAGCCCTCTTTATCGATCGTGAAGCTGCCCGCGAGCGTGCCGTCCGCCTTCGCGGCCAATGCCGACGAGCCCGCCGGATCCACCGACACCGTGCCGCCCGGCGTGGCCATGGTCGGCGTGATCCGGAGGCGCACTTCGGTGCCGCGCAGCGCCGCCACGTCGCCGCCGGGCTTCACCACCTGATTCGGCAACCCGGTATACGCGGGAAACACGTACTCGAGCTCCATCTCGCCGACCGCGGGCAGATCGACCAGCGTCATCGTGTAGGTCGCCGACGTGACGCCG
>JAKALV010000300.1 GCA_021824055.1 Acidobacteriota bacterium | reverse complement strand
CATCGCCCGTGATGACTTTCAGGCCGCCGATCGATGCGCCATTGCCGGGCGCCGACGTCAGAATCGCGCGCACAGGCTCGCCCGCCAGCTCCTTCGCATCGATTTGATCCGGCGTGAGTTGCGCCAGCAGCCGTTGCTGTGCGCGCGTGGCCGGCGCATCGATTCGCTCGTACTCCGGCGTGCCGAACTCGCGCGTCAACTCCACGTAGCGCGCCCCGGGATCGCAGCCCAACACCGCCGTGATCTCCGCGGCCAGCAGGCCAAGGACGATCCCGTCTTTGTCGGTCGTCCACGTCGCGCCGTCGATGCGCAGGAATGAGGCGCCGGCGCTCTCCTCGCCGCCGAAGGCCATCGATCCGTCGAGGAGCCCGTCGACGAACCACTTGAATCCGACCGGCACCTCGACCAGGCGGCGTCCCAATCCCTTCGTCACGCGGTCGATCATGCTGCTGCTGACGACCGTCTTGCCGACCGCCGCGTGTGCCGGCCACGCCGGTCGATGCGCCAGCAGATAGGAAATCGCCACGGCCAGATAATGATTGGGATTCATCAATCCGGCCGTGGGCGTGACGATGCCATGGCGATCGTGGTCGGCGTCGTTGGCAAATGCGACATCGAAGCGACTGCGCCCCGCCATCAGGGCCACGACGGGCACCATCGCGTACGGCGATGAGCAATCCGTCCGGATCCTGCCGTCCCAATCCACCGTCATGAACCCGAACGTCGGATCGACCGTGTCGTTGACCACGGTCACATCGATTCCATACCGCGCGATGATCGGGCCCCAGTAGCGCACGCCCGCTCCGCCGAACGGGTTCACGGCGATGCGCACGCCGGCACTGCGAATGCGCGGCATATCAATCACGTTCCCGAGATCCTCGACGTATGGCGTGAGGTAATCGTGCAGATGCGTCGTCGCGGCGCGGCGGGCACGCGCGTAGGGCATGCGGCGAACGGCGCGCAGACCGTCAGCGAGCAGGGCGTTTGCGCTCTGCTCGATCCCGCCAGTGCTGCCGGCGTCAGCCGGACCGCCGGTCGGCGGATTGTATTTGAACCCGCCGTCTTCCGGCGGGTTGTGTGACGGCGTGATGACGATGCCGTCAGCCAGTCCGGAGGTGCGGCCGCGGTTGTGGCGAAGGATGGCGTGCGAAATGACCGGCGTCGGCGTATAGCCGCGATGCTCGTCGAGCATCACGTCGACGCCGTTGGCGGCCAGCACCTCGAGCGCGCTGACCAGGGCAGGCTCGGAGAGCGCATGCGTGTCCATTCCCATGAACAGCGGGCCGTTGATCGCGTGCGCGACGCGATACGAACAAATGGCCTGCGTGATGGCCAGAATGTGCGCTTCGTTGAACGTGCGCGCGAACGCCGTGCCGCGATGTCCCGAGGTGCCGAACGCGACGCGCTCCGTCGCGACGTCGGGATCGGGATGCTCGGCGTAGTACGCCGTGACCAGACGTGGCACATTGACCAGCATGGAGGCCGGCGCCGGTTTTCCAGCCAGGGGACTGACAGTCATCGCCATCGCACAACCAGGCGATCAGCATGTGTCCAGTCGCCGGGTCCTGATTGTGCCGTTCTGAACAGCCTCGTCCCAGTCCGGCTGCATAAGCTCATCGGAGGACACCCATGAGCACCGCGCGCCACCACACGGCCTTCCTGTTCGACGTGGACAACACGTTGCTCGACAACGATCGGGTCATCGTCGAGCTCCAACGCCACCTCGATCAGGAGGTGGGCGCCGATCGCGCGGCGCATTACTGGGAGATCTTCGACACGACGCGCGCCGAGCTCGGCTACGCAGACTATCTCGGCGCGCTGCAACTCTATCGCGGCCGGTACCCGCACGACGCCGGCGTCTTGACGGTCTCGCGCTTTCTGCTGGGCTACCCCTTCGCCGACCGTCTCTTTCCGCACGCCTACGACGTGATCGAGCATGTCGCGCGATGGGGGCCGGCGGCCATTCTCACGGACGGTGATGTGGTGTTTCAACCGCGCAAGATCGACCGCGCCGGCCTGTCGGACGCGGTGGACAACCGCGTCTACATCTACCTCCACAAAGAGCAGGAGCTCCACGACGTCGAGTCGCGCTTGCCGGCGGACCATTACGTGCTCGTGGAAGACAAGCTGCGCGTCCTGACCGCGGTCAAACACCATTGGGCATCGAAGGTCACGACCGTGTTTGTGCGGCAGGGCCACTACGCCACCGACCCGAAGATCCTGGCGGCGTATCCGCCGGCGGACATCAACATCGATCGCGTCGGCGATCTGCTGCGCTACTCGTTGGCGCAACTGCGGCAGGGGGAATGACCGCGGAACCCTCGGTCCTCGCGGTCAACGCCGGATCCTCGAGCGTCAAAATCGGGCTGTACCGGATCGGCGACCCGCTGCAGCGCACGGTCGAGGGCACCAGGGATCGCATCGTTTGGGACGGCACCACCGTCGACGCGCTGCTGGAGTGGATCGAACAGCAGGAAGGTTTTGACTCCGTCCAGGCCGTCGGGCACCGCGTCGTCCACGGCATGCACCACACCGCGTCCGAGCTCGTGACCCCGGAACTCGTGGCGGACCTCGGCCGCATCAGCCCGTACGATCCGGACCATCTGCCGAATGAAATCGCCTTGATCACGGCGTTCGGCCGGCGCCATCCCGCGCTGCCGCAGGTCGCCTGCTTCGACACGGCGTTTCACCAGACCATGCCGCGCGTGGCCACGCTGCTGCCGATTCCGCGGCGGTTCAACGCACAGGGCGTGCGGCGCTACGGGTTTCACGGATTGTCGTACGCCTTTCTCATGGACGAGCTCGCGCGCCTCGGCGATCCTGCCGCCGCCCGCGGCCGCGTGATCCTTGCGCATCTGGGCAACGGCGCCAGCCTGGCCGCCGTGCGAGACGGACGCAGCATCGACACGAGCATGGGCTTCACGCCCGTTTCCGGTCTTCCGATGAGCACCCGCTCGGGCGATCTGGACCCCGGCCTGGTCAACTATCTGGCGCGCACCGCCCACCTGACGCCGGCCGGATTTCACGCCATGGTGAATCACGAGTCCGGACTGCTTGGAGTATCGGAGACCAGCGCCGACATGCGGGACCTGCTGGCGCGCGAAGCCGGCGACGTGCGGGCGGCCGAGGCCGTCGCGTTGTTCTGCTATCAGGTGAAAAAGTGGATCGGCGCCTTCGCCGCCGCGCTCGGCGGCCTCGACACGCTCGTGTTTGCCGGCGGCATCGGCGAGCACGCGCCTGTCGTTCGCGCGCGCATCTCGGCCGGGCTCGAGTTTCTGGGCATCACGATCGACGCATCGCTGAACGCGGCGAGCGCCGCCGTGATCTCCTCGGGCGCGGCCGCGGTGCGCGTCATCCACACCGACGAAGAACTGATGATCGCCCGCTCGGTCGTGCGTGTTGTGGCTCGGCGGGCTCAGCGGACCAACGAGGTGCACCCATGACGGCCGTCCCCCGCACGCTCACGCCCGGCCTCCTGCGCACGATCGACGCCTACTGGCGCGCGGCCAACTACCTGTCGGTCGGACAGATCTACCTCGTCGACAATCCGCTGTTGAAGAAGCCCCTCACGCTGGCGCACATCAAGCCGCGCCTGCTGGGCCACTGGGGCACGACGCCCGGGCTGAACTTCATTTACGCGCACCTCAACCGGGTCATCAAGGCGCACGACCTGAACATGATCTACATCACCGGGCCCGGACATGGCGGCCCGGGCATCGTGGCGAACACCTATCTGGAAGGCACCTACAGCGAGGTCTATCCCAACATCTCGCAGGACGAAACCGGCATGCGGCGGCTGTTCAGGCAGTTCTCGTTTCCCGGCGGGATCCCGAGCCATTGCGCGCCGGAAACCCCTGGCTCGATTCACGAGGGCGGCGAGTTGGGATACTCGCTGTCCCATGCCTTCGGTGCCGTGTTCGACAACCCCGGCCTGATCGCCGCGTGTGTCGTCGGCGACGGCGAAGCCGAGACGGGCCCGCTCGCCACGAGCTGGCATTCGAACAAATTCCTCAACCCGGTCCACGACGGCGCGGTGCTGCCCATCCTGCATTTGAACGGCTACAAGATCGCGGGGC
>JAKALV010000035.1 GCA_021824055.1 Acidobacteriota bacterium | reverse complement strand
AAGATCTTGGTCTCCATCGTTTCCGGCCCGACGAACCGCAGATTGGCTTCCATGCCCGTGAGCGCGTCGGGCGAGAGCGTCGTGCGGCTCTCGATCGCCATCCGCACTTCATCGTCCCAGTCGATCGCGTCGGGCGCCACCGTGACGAGCGCCGCGTCCACCGCTTCGGCTGGATCGAACGGGCCGCCGTGCGCGAGCGCTTCGCCCACCTTCGCGGGTTCACCGTAGAAGCGCGCCTCGAGACGCGAAAGGCCGTTGCTCATCGGATATACGCCCGCGTTCATCGGCGAGAGCTGAATCCGGTTCGCCTGGTCGTCATCGTCGAGCATGTAGGAGCGGTCGGCCGCGAGCGCGAGCTCGAACAGCGTGCCGGCAAACGCGTTGCCCGGCTCGATGATGGCGAAGAAGCTGCGCGCCGTGAGATCAATGCGCTTCAGCGCGCGTTTGATGAAGTGGGTCGTTTCGCGCACGAACCAGTGATGCTGATGCTCGAGCAGCACGACGTCGGCCGCCATGACGAGCGCCGGATCGCCCTCGGCCTTCAGCATGATCGTGCCCACCTCCGGCTCGTTCACGCGGAGGCGCAGGATGACGTCGTCGAGCTCGCGGAAGACGCGAAGCGACCAGAACTGATCGCCGGCCGCCAGGATCGCCTCGACGGTGGTGGGCACGGGCGCCTCGGGCGCGCGTACGGTGATGGTGGCGGTACGCTTCGTGCGATCGACCACAAACGAGACCGACGAATACTCGATGCTCCCGTTCTCGGATATGCGGCCGTTCAGCGGATTGAGCGCGACGCCCGGGCCGCTCGACGGGCGATCGGACGCTGCAGCCATCTTCAGCGCGCGCTCCTTCACGGCCTCCTTGAACTTGCTCGCCGGATAGACCGCGTCGACGAGACGCCAGTCGACCGCGCGCTTGCCCTTGACGCCCTCGGCGAGCGTGCCGAAGATATCGGCCAGATCGCGCCGCACGCGGCGCTTGTCCACCACGCGCGTCAGGCCGCCCGTGCCCGGCAACACCGCCAGCAGCGCCGTTTCCGGCAGGCTGACCGCGGAGTTCGAGTCGTCGACCAGCACGATCTCGTCGCAGGCGAGCGCCAGCTCGTACCCGCCGCCCGCGCAGATCCCGTTCAGCGCCGCCAGGAACTTGATCCCGGAGTTCTCGCTGGCGTCTTCCATGCCGAGGCGCGTCTCGTTGGTGAACTTGCAGAAGTTGACCTTCCATGAATGCGTGGAGCCGCGCAGCATGAAGATGTTCGCGCCGGCGCAGAAGATCCGGTCCCGCGCGCTCGTCACGACCACCGTGTGCGTCTCGGGATGCTCGAACCGGATGCGCTGAAGCGCGTCGGCGAGCTCGATGTCCACGCCCAGATCGTAGGAGTTCAGCTTCAGCTTGTAGTCGGGCGACAGGCCGGCATCTTCCTGCACGTCCATGCCCAGCGTGGCGATGGGCCCGTCAAAGGTCAGTTTCCAGTGACGGTACTTGCTCGGATGGGTATCAAAAGACACGGGACCGATCTTGGAGACAGCTGTGGCCATGGGTTTCCTCAAATGCTACCGGCGCGGTCGGGTTTAAGTCAACGCAATATAGTGCTCAATCGTCAGGCCATGAGCGGTATACTGCACATCGCCTGACCGGCTGACAATGGATGCCGCCGCTCGCCTGCTCGAAACCCTCGGCCACCGCGCCCGCGACCTTCGCCAGGCGCGCGGCCTGACCCTCCGCGCGCTCGCGGACGCATCGGGGCTCTCCACGAGGTTTCTGATGGACGTCGAGTCGGGCCGCGCGAACATCTCGGTGCGCCGGCTCGCGCATCTGGCCGAGGCGTTGCACACCACGCCGGCCGAGCTGGTCACGACCGACGGCGCCCCGGTGCGTGCGAAGCCCATCGCGCTGCTGGGCCTGCGGGGCGCCGGCAAGACATCGATCGGAAAGCGACTCGCGCGGCGGCTGCGCGTGCCCTTCGTCGAACTGGACCGGCGCATCGAAGATCGCGCGGGGCTCGCCCTGGGTGAGATCTTCTCGCTGCATGGCGAGCAGTACTACCGCCGCGTCGAGCGGGAGGTCCTCGGAGAACTGCTCGCCGAGCCCGCGCCGATGGTCATTGCCGTCGGCGGCGGCCTCGTCACGTCCCCGGATGCGTTCACGCTGCTGCGCCACACGGCGACGACGGTGTGGCTGCGCGCGCGGCCGTCCGACTACTGGGACCGCGTGGTGCACCAGGGCGACCGGCGCCCGATGCGCCAGCACCCGCAGGCGCGCGAAGCCCTGCGCGACCTCGTCGCGCGCCGTGAGTCGTTGTACGCCAAGTCCGACCTGACCGTCGACACCGCGGGTCTCACCGTGTCTGAAGCCGTCGACAGGGTCACAGACCGCCTCGGTAACTAACACTCCCAGGTCCCAAGTGGGGCAATAAGGCAAGTGGGGCAATGAGGCAGTGGGGCAGTGGGGCAATGGGGCAATGGGGCAATGGGGCAATGGGGCAATGGGGCAATGAAAGGCATTGCCTCACTGCCTCATTGCCTCACTGCCCAACTGCCTCACTGCCCCACTGCCTCACTGCGAGTTGCTGTAGGATTAGTCGGTTTTTGCCATTCCTGCCTGGAGGTCTGTCCAATGCGTCAGTCGTCTGTCCGATCCCTGGTCTACGCCCTGGGACTCGTTGCCCTTGCCTCGCCGCTGATTTCGAAAGTCGTCGCCCAACAGGCGCCGCCGGCCCCACCCGCGGCGCTCATCAACACGCCCGACGATCCGCTGTTGCGCGGATTCCGTTGGCGCTCGATCGGCCCGGTCGGTCAGGGCGGCCGCATCGATGACATCGCGGTCGACGAGAAGAACCCGTCCACCTACTACATCGGGTTCGCCGTCGGCGGCGTGGTGAAGACCACGAACAACGGCACGACGTTCACGTCCATCTTCGATACCTACGGCTCGGCATCGATCGCCGACATCGCGATCGCCCCGTCAAATCCCGACATCCTGTACGTTGCCACGGGCGAGGCGAACAATCGGCAGACGACGTCGTACGGCGACGGGCTCTACAAGAGCACCGACGGCGGCAAGACGTTCACGAACGTGGGGTTCAAGGACGCGCAGACGCTCGGCCGCGTGATCATCCACCCGCGCGATCCGAACATCGCGTGGATCGCGGTGGGCGGCTACTTGTACGGCTCGAATGCCGAGCGCGGCGTCTTCATGACCACCGACGGCGGCAAGACGTGGAACAAGACGCTCTATGTCGATGAGTACACCAGCGCCACCGAACTCGCGATCAATCCGGCCAATCCGCTGAACCTGTGGGCGGCAATGTATCAGCGCGAGCGCACCGCGTGGGGCTTCAACGGCGGCGGCCCGGGCAGCGGCATTTATCAAAGTGTGGACGGCGGCAAGAAGTGGATGAAGGTCACGGCGCCCGGTCTGCCCAAGGGCACGCTCGGCCGCGTGGGGCTCGACTTCTGCAAGGCGCAGCCGAACGTGATCTACGCCCAGATCGAAGCCGCGCTCGACAAGGAGCCGGCCGGGGCCGCGGCGCCAGCCGCCGCCGTCACGCCGGCGCCCCCGGCCACTCCCGTCGGACGCGCGGGCGCGGCCGGTGCGCCAGCCGCCGGTGGCCAGGGCCGCGGCGGCCGTGGCAACCAGGTGCCGAATCCGCAGTACTCCGGCGTGTTCAAGTCCATCGACAAGGGTCGGACGTGGACGTTCCAGTCCAACGAGAACCAGCGCCCGATGTACTTCAGCCAGATCCGCGTCGATCCGAACAACTGCGACACCGTGTATCTGGGCGGCGTCGGTCCGACCAAATCGATCGACGGCGGCACGACGTGGACCGGCCTCAACAACATGGGCCACGTGGACAACCACGCGATCTGGATCGACCCGCTCAACAGCAAGCACGTGATGTACGGCAACGACGGCTCGCTCGACATCACGTGGGATGGCGGCGAGAAGTGGGAGTCGCCGCGCCTGTGGTCCGCGGGGCTCGCGTATCACGCCTCGGCCGACAACCGGCATCCGTATCGCGTGTGCACGGGCCTGCAGGACAACGGCTCGTGGTGCGGGCCGAGTTCGGTGCGCAACGGCAGCGGCATCCGCATGTGGATGTGGCAAAGCGTCGGCGGCGGTGACGGCTTCCAGAGCCAGATCGATCGCGAGAACCCGGACATCTTCTACACCGAGTCGCAGAACGCCGGCATCCAGCGCTACAACTACGACACCGGCGAAGTGCGCAGCATCCGTCCCTCGGCCGGCCTCAGCGGCGGACGCGGCGGTGCGGCCGGCGGCGGTGGCTTCGGCGCCGGCCCCGGACGCGGCAACATCCTGAATCCCATTCCGGACGCGGTCATCGCGTTCAACTGGAACTCGCCGATCCGCCTCTCGCCGTTCAACACCATGATCGTGTACCTCGGCGGACGCTCGCTCTACATCTCGCGCGATCGTGGCGACACGTGGACGACCACCAAGGAACTCGGCAAGGGCATCGATCTCAACGCCCGATCGATCATGAACGTGAAGTACGACACGCCCGCGTGCGGCTATGCGCCGCCGGCCGGTGCGCCGGCGCCGCCCGAGGTCGCCGGCGGCCGCGGCGGCGGCCGTGGCCGCAGCGCGGGTCCCGGCGAACCCTGCATCCTGTCGAAGAACGACGGCTACGTGGCCAACGAGTTCGGCACGATGACCGAGATGGCGGAGTCGCCCGTATTGCCCGGCATCCTTTGGGCGGGAACCGATGACGGCAATATCCAGGTCAGCCGTGACGGCGGCGTCAACTGGGAAGAGGTCGGCAAGAACATTCCCGGCGTCAACCATGAGTACTACGTGTCGGGTCTCGAAGCGTCCTGGTACGACGCGGGCACGGCCTACGCTGCGCTCGACGGCCATCGCAACAACGACCTGAAACCGTACGTCTTCAAGACCACCGACTACGGCAAGACATGGACGTCGATGTCGGGCGACCTGCCCGTGCTCGGCAACGTCAACTCAATCCGTCAGGATCCGGTGAACAAGAACCTGTTCTACGCGCCGACCGAACTCGGCTTCTTCATCTCGCTCAACGAGGGGAAGAACTGGCACAAGTTCATGCCGAACCTGCCGACCGGCCGCACCGATGAAGTGCTCGTGCACCCGCGCGAGCACGACTTGATTCTGGCGACGCACTCGCGCGCCGTGTGGATCATGGACGACATCACGGCGCTCGAGCAGATGACGGACGAGCAGCTCGCGAAGGACGCGGCCCTGCTGCCGACCCGCGATGCCGTGGCGTGGAAGACCGACCGCCGCGTCGGCACGGAGATCCCGGGTGACAAGTGGTGGCAGGGTGAGAACGCGCCGCGCGGGACGGCGATCGCGTTCTACCTCAAAGCCGCCGGCGGCGACGCGAAGATCACCATCACCGACACGGCCACCGACAAGGAATACCGCACGCAGACCACGCCGTCGATGGCAGGGCTGAACCGGTGGCAGTGGGATCTGTGCAGCACGCCGATCGCGGCGCCGCCCACGGGTGGCCGTGGCGGCGGTGGCGGCTTTGGCGGCGGTGGCTGCCAGGGCGGCGGCCGCCTGGCGCAGCCGGGGGTGTACCGGATTTCCGTGAGTGTTGGCGGCAAGGAGATCGGAACTCAGACGTTCCGCGTGCTCGAAGACATCTGGTTGAGCGAGAAATAGACCTCGTTAAAGAGACAAAGGGCCAAAGGGGCAGAGTGGCAATGAGCTCTTCATTGCCGCTTTGCCCCTTTGCCTATTTGCCCCTCTAACTGGCCGTCTCCCCAGGCGCGATCTCCATCACTTCAATATTGTGTGGCGCGAGCAGCGTCCTGAGCGCCGCTGGCGTCCCGGTGAGGGCAGGAAATGTTCCCCAGTGCATCGGCACGACCTGGCGCACGTTGAGCCATTCGGCCGCGATCGCGGCGGTGTCGGGCCCCATCGTGTAGTGATCGCCGATCGGCAGGAATGCGATCGCGGGCTTGTAGAGTTCGCCGATCGTCTTCATCCCGCTGAAGAGCGCCGTGTCGCCGGCAAAGTAAATCGTCGGCATGTCCGGCGCGCGGAGCACAAACCCCGCGGCCAGGCCCAGGTACCGCGACGTCCCATCCTCCTCGATTGAACTGGAGTGAATCGCCTCCGTCAGGGTCACGCGCACACCGGCGACGTCCTGCGTGCCGCCGATGTTCATGCCGCGCGCGTCCTTCACGCCTTTCTCGCCCAGGTACCCGCACACCTCGTAGATGCCGATGACGGGCGCGCCGGTTTCGCGCGCCACGGCCGCCGCATCGCCGATGTGATCGCTGTGACCGTGCGACACCAGAATCAGATCAATGGGCTTGAGGGCCGCGGGCTTTGAGAACGCCGCGGGACACTTGGGATTACCGAGCCACGGATCGGTGAGGACCCGCTTCCCATTGGGTAGCGCGAGGATGAATGTGGAATGACCGAGCCAGGTGATCGCGAGACGGGAGGCAGCCATACACGCAATAATAGGAGCAATGACCGGCATTGCTCCATTGCAGTTCATCCGCGGCCGCAAGGTGAAGGAGGCCACGCTCCAGGCCGGGCGCGCGCCGAAACCTGAGTGGCTCAAGGTCAAGGCGCCGGGCTCGGAGAACTACCTCAAGATCCGCGGTTTGATGCGCGACCTCAAACTCAACACCGTGTGCGAAGAGGCTCACTGCCCCAACATCGGCGAGTGCTGGCACCACGGCACCGCGACGTTCATGATCATGGGCGACGTGTGCACGCGCATGTGCGGGTACTGCAACGTGACGCACGGCGCGCCCAATGCCCTCGATTCGCTCGAACCCGGGAAGCTGGCCCGCGCGGTCGGCGAAATGCAGCTCGCCTACGTTGTCGTTACCTCCGTTGACCGTGATGATCTGCCGGACTTCGGCGCGGGGCACTTTGCCGACACGATCCGCGCGATCAAAGCCACGCGCCCCGAGTGCCGCGTGGAGGTATTGATTCCCGATTTCCAAGGGCAGGAAGCGCCGCTTCGAAGCGTGCTGGATGCGCGGCCTGATGTGCTCAATCACAACACCGAGACCGTGCCGAGGCTGTACCGCATCGCCCGCCCGGGCGGACGCTACACGCGCGCGCTGGAACTCCTCGACCGCGCGCGCACCCTCGCGCCGGACATTCCCACCAAGACCGGCATCATGGTTGGCCTGGGCGAGACAATGGATGAGATCGTTGAGGTATTGCGGGACCTGCGGAAGGTGGACGTGAAGATCCTGACCGTCGGCCAGTATCTGCGCCCGTCGATCGCGCATTTGCCGATGGAGCGGTACTACACGCCCGACGAATTCCGGGAAATCAAACGCGTCGCCCTCGAACTCGGCTTCGGGCACGTCGAGAGCGGTCCGCTCGTGCGTTCGTCGTACCACGCGCATGAACAGGCGGATAGTTACGCGTCAACGACGTAAACGTCAGCGACGAGCCGGTTGGCGGCCGCTCCAATCGCTGAATTCTCCAGGTGACCGGAGGAATGGACCATTTCCCCGCCTGTCCCTTTCGGCACACTGAACGGCATCTTCCGACCGCGCTCACGCGATGAACTGGCACCCCCTTTGCTGGGTCTGACCTTGGCCCGGAGGGTGACATGGCAACTTCGACCCGCGCGATTCCGTCGCATACCCGCCCACCTCAGCAGCCGCGGATGGCCGTGCGATGGCTCGCGCGGTTATTGGAGCCGGCGGGCGTTCACCTCGAGGGCACTCAGCGGTGGGATCTACGGGTTCGGCGTGATCGCATGGCCTCGCGCATTCTCTGGAACGGCATGCTCGGCGCATGCGAGTCGTACATGGACGGCGACTGGGATTGCGACGCGCTCGACCAATTGACGGCGCGCGTGGTCTCGGCCGGCCTCGACAACCGGCTGTCGCGGCGGCCCGTCGCCTTCGCGCACAAGGTCATCGGCAAGATCGCCGATCTGCAGTCACATGCCCGGGCCGGGAGCAACGTCACCGCCCATTACGATCGCGGCAACGACCTCTACACGGCGATGCTCGGCCGGACCATGGCGTACAGCTGCGGCTACTGGGCGAAGGCCCGCACACTCGATGACGCGCAGGACGCGAAGCACGATCTGATCTGTCACAAACTCGGCCTCGAGCCCGGCATGCGTGTGCTCGACATCGGTTGCGGCTGGGGCGGGTTCGCGCTGCACGCGGCCGCCAAATACGGTGCGGAGGTCACGGGCATCACGCTTTCGCCATCGCAGGCTGAGCTGGCCCGCACCCGTTGCGCGGGTCTTCCCATCCGCATTCGCGAACAGGACTATCGCGACGCCACCGGCCAGTTCGATCGCATCGTCTCGATCGGCATGTTCGAACATGTCGGGCCGAAGAATTATCGAACGTTCTTCGACTGCGCGAAGCGCCTGCTGACGCCAGCGGGTCTGATGCTGCTGCACACGATCGGCGGACTCCGCTCCGTGGCCGCGTCGGACCCGTGGGTCGATCGATATGTGTTTCCCGGCGCGGTGCTGCCGTCGGCCGCCGAGATCACGGCCGCCCTCGAAGGACGATTCGTGCTCGAGGACTGGCACAGCTTCGGCGCGGATTACGATCGCACGCTGATGGCATGGCACCACAATTTTGAAGAGGCGTGGCCATCGCTGTCGGCGCGGTACGACGAGCGATTCCATCGCCTCTGGCGCTTCTACCTGCTCACGTGCGCCGGATCGTTCCGCGCGCGCAGCAACCAGCTCTGGCAACTCGTGCTGTCGCCGCACGGACAACAGGGCGGCTACCGCCGACGCTCCGACTAGACGGCGACCTTCACAACAACTTTCATCACCGGCTGCGGCGGTCCCGCCGCAATCGATGGCATGTGGGCATCCCCAGGCCAAAGCAGCATGAAGTGGCCGGCTGGCACCGTGATCCACTGCCCCGTCGTCCCCGCCAGCCACATCAGATCGCGCTCCGCATCGTACGGCTCCGCACTGAGCTGATCGATCGACACATAGCCGATCTGCTCGACACCGCTCAACACGACCTGCAGATCGATGTACTTCCGGTGCGCCTCCCATCGGCCCTCGGCGAGCGGCTTCGAGTTGTAACGCTGCACGAGGGCAAAGACCCGGTCTTGGTCGACGTCATGGCGGCCATCGGGCATTTTCGAGAAGTCGCTGAGCGACACGTAGTCGAGGGCCGCGGCAATGCGGGGGCTGAGCGAGCGATAAAGGCCGGCATTCACAAGGCGATCGGTCACCATGGCCGCCATTCTCTCATCCGCGCATTCACCCAGTCACCCATTCACCCAGTCACCCATTCAGCCATTCAGCCACTCACCCAGTCAGCCACCCACCTGCGATAATTCCAGCGTGCCGACACCGCTGCAACTTGTCCGGCAGGAGATCATCGCCTGCGAGCGCTGCCCGCGGCTGCGCGCCTACTGCCAGCGCATCGCGCGCGAGAAACGGGCGGCGTATCGAAACGACGTCTACTGGGCGAAGCCCGTGCCGGGCTTCGGCGACCCGAACGCCCGCGTGCTGGTGCTCGGTCTGGCCCCAGCGGCGCATGGCGCGAATCGCACCGGACGGAACTTCACGGGTGACGGCGGAGGCGGCTCAGGCGATTTCCTTATGGCCGCGATGCACGCGTGCGGGTTCGCGAGCATACCGACCTCGCAATCCATCAACGACGGCCTGGAGCTGCGCGACGCGTGGATTGCCGCCGCCGTGCGGTGTGCCCCGCCTGACAACAAGCCGACGCCCGGCGAAATCGCCAACTGTCATCCGCACCTGGTCGCGGAGCTCGACGCGTTGCCCCACCTCAAGGTGTGGGTCGCGCTCGGCCGCATCGCGTTCGACGCGGCGCTGCGCCTGATCGCCGAGAGACTCGCCGGACCTGAAGGTCCGGCGCTCCATTCGGCTGCGCGCCATTCAGATGGAGGGCCGGACCTTCAGGTCCGGCCGAACCAACCGAACCAGCCGAACCAGCCGAACCAGCCGAACCGACCGAACCAGCCGAACCGGCCGAAGCCGTGGAACAAGAAACCCGTCTTCGAACACGGTGCGATCGTCCGCATCCCCGGCGCCCCCGTGATCGTGTGCGCTTACCACCCGAGCCGCCAGAACACGAACACCGGCCGGCTGACGGCACCGATGTTGAAGGACGCGTTTCGGACGGCGAAGCGACTTTCGGGTTAGGTCCAGTTCTCCGTCGTGAGCCCGGAAACGCGGTTGAACTTTTTTTAAGTTGTTCGTCACCAGCGTGAGGCCAAGCGACAGCGCTTGGGCGGCGACAAGCTGACGGCATCGGTGTCGAGCATGTACCGAGCCATCACGCGAACGGATCGCGGCGTCTGCCCGCCGCGGGCCGCGCGATCTGCTCCGGCCAGGCGCCCAGGCATGCGCGGAAGGCGTCGGACCATTCATCAACCGGCTCGAGAATGAGGCAATGGAGATCTTCATTGCCCCTTTGGCCCTCTGTCCCTTTGCCGATCTCAATAGACGTCGAGGTCCTTGCCGGACACGACGCGACCTCCATAGCCCGCCGCCCGAATCTCCCGCAGCAGATCCTCGTCCGTCGCTCCCCAGAACAACTGGTGATACAGCACGAGCGTGCCGGGGCGCGCCTTCCTGGCGATGCCGGCCAGTTCGATCGTCGATGTGTGGAACGCCTTGTGGTACGTCTGCCATTCCGGCGGCCGTGTCTTGAACCTCTCGGCGGAGTAGACCTCGTGAATCAGCACGTCGCAACCGTCACAGGCCGCCGCAACCGCATCCGATGGCGTTGTGTCGCCGGAAATCACGATGCGTCGGTCAGGCGTCTGGAAGCGATACGCGAACGCCTCGGGCCACGACCCGTGCGTCACCGCGATCGCATCGACCGTCACCTTGCCGTCCTGATAGACGCGGCCCGGCGTGATCTCATGCACCACCGCGCGATAGTTGCGCGTATGCTGCGGTTCGAGGCCGAACAGCCGCACCGCGATATCCTCCTTCCAGGCCGCTTCAAGATGCGCCGTCATGTCGGCCGTGCCCTTCGGACCGTACACGTCAAGGGGCACCGGCCGCTCGAGCACCCACGGCGAAAACATCAGGTCGGGCAGTCCCAGCGTGTGATCCGAATGCAGATGCGTCAGGAAGACGCGCGACAGCGAGGTGACTTTCAGCGCGCTGACGCCCGCCGCGCGCGCGGCCGCCGCGCGACGCACCACGCCCACGCCGGCATCCACGAGATAGACCTGGTCGTCGACGATGACCGCAACGGCGGGCCCCCACCGATTGGGATCATCGTTGGGCGTGCCGGTGCCGAGTAGGACGACCTGGGTGCGGCTCCGAGACACGGGAGCGGCCGGAGCGGGCACCTGCGCCAGCAGAGGCGCGCATAACACCAGGCCGAGCATCGCAATCCGGCGGGCTAAAGCCCGCCGGCTACGACTGACCCGGACTACCGGAACCGCCCGAACCTCCCGAACCACTCGAACCTCCCGAACCTCCCGAACCTTCCGAACCTCCCGAACCTCCCGAACCTCCCGAACCTCCCGAACCTCCCGAACCGAGTCTCAAATCCCGCACCTTCTCCTGAAGGCCCGGGGCTCCATGGACTCTGGACTCTGGACTCTGGACCCTGGACTACTGAGCCCCCAGCAGCCGATCGGTCTCCGCCTTGAGCCGTGCGTAGTCCTTCTTCAACTGCGCGAGGCGCTCGATCGCGTCGCGGCCGACCTTTTGATCGGTGCGCGTGCCGAGGCCGGCGAGGTAGGACGTGTGCGTCTGCAGACCCGGGCGCGCGTAGCGGATGCCCTCTGGCCAGTCGACGAGCTGCGAGTAGATCTTCTCGATCGCCGCGAGCGTGTCGGCCGGTCCACTCGTTGATTGGCGGGCCGCCGTTCGCGCGTTGCGCACGCGGGTGACCAGCGCGGTAACTTCCGCGCTGAACGCGCGCATCGCCATCGCATGGTCGTGCTGCTCCACCAGATCGGCGACCGTGACGCCCGTGGCGGCGACGTTCGGATCGATCAGCACTTCGAACGGCTGCGTCTCAGACGCGCCGTTCACCGTCAGCCGCACCTGATAGGAACCGGGCGGCATCATCACGCCGTCCTTGCTCTGCACGTTCCACACCACGCGGTTCAGGCCCACGTCCTTCGTCACGCGCGTCTGAACACCGGTACCGCCCCGACCACCAAATCCGCCACCGCCGCCAGCGGCTTCCGGATCCGGCGCGCCCTGCTGAGCCGCCGCGCCCGCACCACCGCCGCCGCGCCCGCCCCGACCGCCGCGGCCCATGCCAGCCACCGGCGTGTCGCTGCTGTACGTATTCACGACCGCGCCCTTCGCGTCGAGCACCTCAATCTGCACCGCACCCGCGGGCGCCGACGGCAGGTAGTACTCGAACATCGGCCCGAGCGTGGCCGGCGACACACGCGTGCGATAGCCGTCGCGCGGGCGGTAGAGCTTCACCGCATCCGGCGTCGTGCCCGGCGTGAGCTGATACAGCATGCTCAGGTTGTCCATGATCCAGAACGCGCGGCCCTGCGTCGCCACGAGCAGATCCTTCTTGAACACCTTGATGTCGTTGATCGGCACCTGCGGCATGTTCTGGAAGAACGGCTGCCAATGTCCGCCGTCGTCAAACGACACGTACATCCCGAATTCCGTGCCTGCGTAGAGCAAGCCTTCGCGGTTCGGATCCTCGCGGACGACGCGCGTGGGCGTGTCGGCCGGGATGCCGTTCTGGCCATCGGTCAGGCGCTTCCAGGTCTTGCCGTAGTCGTCGGTCTTGTAGATATACGGGGCGAAATCACCGAGCAGATAGCGATACACCGCGTAATAGGCCGAGCCGCGCCGATGCGGCGACGGATCGATGAACGCCACGCGGCCCCCTTTCGGCAGATCCTTCGGTGTCACGCGCGCCCATGTCTTGCCGTCGTCACGCGTCACGCTGAACGGCCCGTCGTTGGCGCCCGTCCAGATCACGCCCTTCTCGAGCGTGGATTCGCTGATCGCGTAGAGGGTGCTGTAGACCTCTTCGCCGGTCGCATCGCGCGTGATCGGCTCACCGCTGGCGGCCTGGCAGCACGGATCGAACTCGGTGAGGTCCGGCGACATCTTCTCCCACGTCACGCCCTTGTCGCGCGTGCGATGGACGAACTGCGAACCGTAATACAGCACGGTCGGATCCCAGGGCGACGTGTTCATCGGCGACACGCGCTGGAAGCGGTACATCAGCTCGCCGCCGCCGTTGCCGTACAGTGACTGCCCGCCGATCCAGTACTGCTTGGTCTGGTTCGTGCGCAGGTCCTGCACTTCGTACTGGCCCTTGCACGAGCCGTAGATCGTGTTCGGATCCGACGGATGCGGAATGATCGGACCGGTTTCGCAGCCCGGGCCGCCCTTCCAGTCCGCCACGTTGTACGGATTCGCGACGCTCGAGATCACCACCGTGCTGTCATCCTGCTGCGCGCCGTAGATCTTGTACGGAAACGCGTTGTCGGCCCACACGGCGTAGAACTCGCCCGTCACCTGATTCATGATCGACGACCACGTCTTGCCGCCGTCGGTCGAGATGTTCGCGCCCCCGTCGTTCGACTGGATCATCGTGTTGCCGTCTTTCGGGCTGATCCACAGGTCGTGGTTGTCGCCATGCGGCGAACGGATCGACGCCCACGTCTTGCCGCCGTCCGCGCTCTTCCAGAAACCCTCCGCGCCGCCGTACACGACGTCTGCGTTCGTCGGATCGGCCGCGAGCAGCACGTAGTAGAACGGGCGGTAGATCATCTGCGCCGGCGACGGCATCGCCTGCCACGTCGCGCCCGCGTCGTCGGACCGGTACAGCCCGCCGCCCGGCTTCGCTTCGATGAGCGCGTAAATACGGTTCGGATTCGCGTTGGTTACCGCGAGGTTCGCCTTGCCGACGAGATCGTTCGGCAACCCGTGGCCGCTGATCTTCGTGAAGTGCTCACCGCCGTCCGTGCTCTTGTAGAACCCCGCGCCATCAGAGGCCGGGCCGCCGCTGATGATCGTCCACGGCTTGCGTTCGAGGTGCGACATCCACGCGTAGACGACGTTCGGATTGCCGGGCTGGAGTTCCACGTCCATCGCGCCAATCGAGTCGCTCACGAAGAGCACCTTCTTCCAGGTCGCGCCGCCGTCGGTCGTCTTGTAGACGCCGCGCTCGGCGTTCGACTTGAAGGTGTTGCCCTGCATCGCCGCCCACGCGGTCTTCGCGTCGGCGGGATGAATACGAATGCCGCCGGTCTGGCCGCCGTCGTACAGTCCCGAGAACTTCCACGTCTTGCCCGCATCGGTGGACTTGTAGATGCCGCGCCCGGTCGACACGTTGCTGCGAACGTCGTCGGACCCCGTGCCGAGGTAGATCACGTTCGGATCGGAATCAGCGACCGCGATCGCACCCGTCGATCCGAGCGGCACCTGTCCGTCGGTGATCGGCGCCCAGCTGCCGCCGCCGTCCGTGGTCTTGAACACGCCGCCGCTGGCAACGCCCATGTAGTAGGTGTGCGGCTCCGACGGCACGCCCGTCACCGTGGTCACGCGACCGCCGCGCGACGGGCCGACGAGCCGATAACTCAGGCCCTTGAGCAACGCCGGATTGACCGACGGCAACAGAACGGGCCTGGGCCGCTGAATGGCCGGAAATACCTGAAGCGGCGCCGTCGACGCGGCGCCGCCCTGGCGCTGGGCCAGCAGGGCGGACGAGGCAACAAGCACACACGCACACACCGGCGCGGCGAGGGCCGCGCGGGTCAACCAGGTGGATCGGGTCATGAAAGCGTCTCCAAACATGCCGGGGCGGAACGGACCGATTGTCGCCGGTAGTATTACACGCCCGTCGAGGCCGCGGCGCTTACCGCGCGGAGTCGGGTCCGAAGAACTTCTCCATGAATGTGCGAGTTTCTCGCGAGCGCCTGCGCGGTCAACAAGCTCGGCTCTACGTGCCTCCGCCGATCGCTAGTCGCGCACGTCGAACGACGTCGCGTCCGGCTCGACAAAGCGCAGGAGCGCCTCGCCTTCTTCCTGCAACGCGGCGCGCTCGGCTCTCGGGATCGGCGCGAACGGCGTGAGCTTCAGCGTGGCCGCCGCCTTCTTGCGCTCGATCTTCCACGTGCCGGCGACCCGCCCGTCGATCAGGAACGTGGCGGGCACGACCAGGTTCTTGGTGACGAGGGCTTTGCGGTGCGCGTCGTCGACGATGCGCGCGCGGTCGGCATGCGCCAGCATGACGCTGTCGTACTCAGGCAGAAACCGCACCGGCGCCGGCGTGTCGGCATCCGGACGCGGTGCCGCCGGCACGTCGAACACTTCACGGCCCCGCCCGTCACGAAACGTCAGCAGCTTGTCGCGAAGCGGCGCCAGGACCTCCGCGACGCCGCGAATGCCAAGCCACCCCTGGATGTCCGCCGTGGTCGCGGGACCAAACGCGGCGAGATACCGCAGAACCAAAGGACCCGGACCGGCGCCCGCGCCCACCTTCGTCTTCAGCCAGTGCTCGGCGAGCGCGAAATCCGAGTCGCCGGGAAATCCCCACGCTTCACCATCGGCCGGGACCTGCACGAGCGGCAGCTGCATGCGCACCGCGTAACCCATCAGGCGTTCGTGCGCGTCCGGAAACCGTGACTGCAACGCGGCCCGCACGTCGGCAAACGGACGGGCCTTCCGGCCGAACGCGCTGCGGCCGGCGGTCATGAGCGTCTCGATTGACGGGATCGGCCCCTTACCCACCACCGACGCCATGCCCGCGGTGAGCGACGGCTGCAGAGTCATGCGGTAGGCCAGAAAGTCCCTGGCGCTCATGAGATGCAACGTGCCGCGCATCATCGTCCCGCGCACGAGCGTGCGGGCTTTCAGGGGAGCAAACAGGTCATCGCGCTTGAACTTCCGGAGGCGGGACCACAAGGCCACGTGCGGCGGCCTGGGCAGTTGCGCCTGCAAGGCGAGCAACTGCTCCACCGCCTTGACGACGCCGACCTTTTCGCGGCGCAGCAGCATCTGCCGCGCCAGCGTGGCCCTGTTCAGTTCGCGATCAGAGATGGCAGTCAGGGGACTTCTCCAGTGTCGTGCTGCCTCACTGTACTGGATTTGTGGAATTCGGGCCGCGCCATTGCGGCGCGGCCCGCTTCACGTGAGTGACTCGCCGCGGCTCAGCCGCAGTAGTCTGACACGCGCTTGATCTTGCTGATCGTCAGCACGGTCTTCGAGCCGGTGCCCGACACCACGCCGGTGACCTCGACCTCCATCGTCTGGAAGTGCGCGATGTCGACGTCCTTGTTCTCTTCCGCCAGCGCGTAATTGACGGTGTCCTTGCCCTTCTGCCCCTTTTCCTTGGCCTTGAGCAACATGAACGATCCCTGCTCCGAACCCGGCACCAGACACCCCTGGAACACTGAACCCTTGGCTTTGTTCGACGAAGCGTCCGACTTCGTCTGCGCATACATCCCGACGGCGCTGATCAGAACCGCGCCGAGCACTGCAACGACCATGCGTTTCATTTGTGCGACCTCCAAATGCTCGATTGGCTTACGTGGTTACGCCCCGCTTCTGCGACACGTTTATGGTCGTCCCGAACGTTCTTGCTGAAATCTTCTCAATCGGCGCTGCCGACGCCTGCTGCGAAAAAATCGACACCGACGTGAGGACAATCACGCTAACTGGAGCGAGGAGACGTGCCCTTTCATGTGTGAGACCTCCAGAAGAACGCTGGTGTGCGACCCGCCAATTGGCGTCGACCCCCAACGATGCAATCGGGAGGCCACATTGCGGCTGACGATGTGCCGAGAATCCGGCAGCTACTTCTTCTTGGGTCGGTAGACGTGAGTGCTCTGGCCGAAGAACACCTCGGCCGCTTCCATCAGGGTTTCCGACAGCGTCGGATGCGGATGGATGCTCATCTTCAGATCGCTCGCAAGGGCGGCCATCTCCACCGCCACCACGCCTTCGGCGATCAACTCGCCGGCCCCTGTGCCGACAATGCCGACGCCGAGGATGCGTTCGGTGGCCGGGTCGATGATCAACTTGGTGACCCCGTCGGGCCGGTCGATGGCGACCGCGCGCCCCAGCGCGGCCCACGGGAACTTGGCGACCTCGATCTTGCGATTCTGCTTCCGGGCCTCGGTCTCGGTGAGACCGCACCACGCCACTTCGGGATCCGTGAAGACCACGGCGGGAATGGCGGCCGGCTCGAAGACGACGTCGTGGCCGGCGATAGCCTCCACCGCCACCCGCGCCTCGGCCGACGCCTTGTGCGCCAGCATCGGCTCGCCGACCACATCCCCGATGGCGTAGATGTTGGGATCGTCCGTGCGGCGGCCCGGATCGACTTTGATGAAGCCCTTCTCGCTGATCTTCACCAGCGTCTTATCCAGGCCCGGAACCGCGGAGTTCGGTCGCCGCCCCACGGACACCAGGACGCGTTCGAACACCTGGGTCTTCTCATCGTCCTTCAGTGGCTCCTGGTCCGGGCCTGCCGCCTCAATCTTCACCTCGAGACCGCTCTTCACTTCCTTCACGCCCGTGACCTTGGCGTTCAGCATGATCTTGTGAAGCGTCGTCTCGAGACGACGGCTGAGGACGGTCACGAGGTCGCGATCGGCGCCCGGCAGCAGCCCGGGCGTCATCTCCACCACGGATACCTTGGAGCCGAGCGCCGCGTACACCGAGCCCAGTTCCAGGCCGATGTAGCCGCCGCCAACAACGAGCAGCGTCTTGGGGATGTCTTCGAGTGCCAGCGCGGCCGTGGAGTCCATCAGGCGATCGCTCTTGAGCGACAGGCCCGGCACGGTGGTCGGACGCGACCCCGTGGCGATGATGGCTTTCTGGAACGTCAGGCTCTCCTGCCCGCCCTTGACCAGCGCGATCGACAGCGTCCTGTTATCAACGAATGTGGCTGTCCCCTGGATGTAATTGATCTTGCGCGACTTCTGGAGCTGGCCGAGGCCGCCGGTCATCTTGGCGACGACGGCATCTTTGTAGGCGCGGAGCTTGTCGAGATCGATGGCCGGCGCGCCAAACGTCACGCCCCATGCGGGCGCGTGCTGGGCTTCGGACATCACCTTGGCGACGTGCAGAAGGGCCTTCGACGGAATGCACCCGCGATAGAGGCACACGCCGCCGGGATTGGCTTCCGGATCCACGAGCGCGACCTGCATGCCAAGATCGGCCGCAAAGAACGCCGCCGCATAGCCGCCCGGCCCCGCGCCGATTACCACAAGTTCAGTTGACATCGCCATCGTCGTCTGCCGATTCCCCGATTCCCCGATTCCCCGATTCCCGATCAAAGATTCCCGATTCCCGATTCCCGATCTGCGATTGCAGATTCCCGATCGTCCGATTACCGATTGTCAGAGGTACAGAGAGAGCGGTTGTTCCACCGTCTCGCAGATGAACCGCAGGAACCGCGCGGCATCGGCGCCGTCGATCACGCGGTGATCGTACGACAGCGACAGCGGCAGCATCTCGCGCGGCGTGAATCCCGTCCCCTGCCACACCGGCTCGAGGGCGCCGCGCGACACGCCCAGAATCGCCACTTCCGGCGCGTTCACGATCGGCGAGAATGACGTGCCGCCGATGCCGCCGAGGTTGCTGATGCTGAACACGCCGCCCGACATGTCGTCGAGCGACAGCTTCTTCTCGCGCGCCTTGCCGGACAGCACGCCCAGCTCCACCGCGATCTGGGTGATCGTCTTCTTGTCCACGTCGCGGATCACGGGCACGAGTAGGCCGTTGGGCGTATCCAC
>JAKALV010000034.1 GCA_021824055.1 Acidobacteriota bacterium | reverse complement strand
TAGATCTGCGCCTTGCCGAGGCGGTACGTGATCGCCTGCGTCGGCCACTTGGAGTAGCGGAAGATGGCGCGCTCGGCCGCGTCGCAGCTGGCTCGCTTCACATCCGGCAGCTTCGCCTTGGGCGCCGAAGCGCCGGGAGGCGCGAAGGCGGTCGCCGCGCACGAGCCCGGCAGAAAATCCACGATCTCCGAGAACATCGTCACCGCGGCGTCGTACGAGAGCCGGCCGGTGTGGAGGCCGGTGTCGATGCGGACGCGCAAGTCGCGATAGAGCTGACCCTGCAACTGATAGAGACGCTCTTCGGGCGTGTAGAACCCGTTGGGCGCACCGGGCTGCGGCTCGGCCATGAGGGCCTCTGCGTAGAGGCCCCAGCCTTCCGCCGGGAGCGAGTCCTCCCACATGGCCGACGAATCCTCCACGGCGCCCGGCGTCAGCCAGCGCACGGGCGAGATCAGATCGCGGTACTTGGTCATCACCTTGTAGTACCAATCGTGGCCGGGGAATCCTTCGTGCGCGGACAGATCGGCGAGCGCGGCGCGGTTGTTGCTCTTCAACGCGGCCGGATCGTTGTGCGTGGGCGTCACGTAGAAGCGGCCCACGCCCGCGTTCTTGAAGGGCGGCGCCGGATAGTAGGCCGCGCCATCGATCGACGCCTGGAGCGGCGGCGGCGTCTCGGTCACGTCGAGCCTGTAATCGTCGGGCACATCGAAGAGACCGGTCCGGCGCGCGTAGTCAACGAGCCGGAACGCGGCGTCGCGATACCACGCCACCATCTCGGTGTCCGACTTCGGATAGTCCATCGACAGCTTGTCGAAGACCACGCGCACCGCCGCCGCGCCATCCGCCGGCAGCGGCCAGTGATGCGACGTGCCGATCTGGCGCGCCAGGTCCACCATTTGCTTCTGCGTGGCCTGCACCACGGGCCAGGCCTCGTCGTACAGGGTGGCGGCCGACTCGTCGAGGCGGAGGTTGTTCTTGAGCGCCCAGTTGTACTCCGCTTCGCCCATGGCGTAGCGATCGGCGGCGAACGCCGGCTTCAACCTGCGCGCCGACGTGTCGGTGAAGTACGTGGCGGCCACGAAATCGCGCATCCGCAGGTATGCCGCCGCGGCGGCGGCACTCGCCTGCTTCACCGCCGCCAGCTGCGCGTCGCGCTGCGGACCGCTCAGCCGCTCGGCCGCCAGGCCCGGCAGCGTGACGCTGAAGTAATTCGCGGTGCGTTCCGCCGTGCCGATGCCGTCGCGCTGGATCATGCGGTGGTCGGGCGTGTTCCCGGCCGCCACACCCGCCGAAAGCTGCGCCTTGGCGGCATCCATGTAGCGCGGCACCGCCTGCAGGCGCTTGATGACCAGCGCCCACTCGTCGGCCGTGCCGTAACTCCGGTTGGTGGCTCCCGCGCCCGTGGCGGTCATGCCCTGCAGCTGCCAGTCGATCGCGCGAAACGGCTCGATCATGTAGGTGTCCAAGGCCCGTTCCTGATAGTGGCGCACCTGGTGCTGATGCCGCACGAAGGCAATCTGCGCCAGGGCCACGTCGCGGTCGATGCGGGCGTTCGGCGACAGCGTCGCCGGCGCCACCGCCTCGATGGACCGCTGGGCGGCGGCCAGCCACTGGTCCTCGGCGGCAAGCGCGGCGGGCGAATCGTCGCGCAGCATCCCGTCCACGTCGTGCAGCGACGGGTCCAGCCCCGCGCCCCCGAGATAGGTATTCGTGGTGGGATTGCGCCGCAGGGATTCCACGACATAGGCATGAACGGCGGCGCCCAGCGGCTTGTCGCCGGTCGGTTCGGTCACCGGCGCCGTCGTGCCGCAGGCAGAGCTGATCACGAGGCTGAACGAGAGGATCCAGCGAAGACGCATGGCCAAAGTATAGGATTAACGCGTGCCCGAACCGCTCCGCATTGCCTTCCTCGGGTGTGGCTTCATCACCGGGGTGCACAGCCGAAATCTGCGCAGGCTCGGTGGCGACATCCTCTGCGGCTACGCCAGCCGTGATGCGGCGAAGGCCGAGTCATTCCGGAAGAAGTTCGGCGGCTTTGCCAGCTATGGCGGCTACGCCGCCGCCCTCCGCGACCCGCGCGTGGACGGCGTGGTGGTGGCGGTGCCGCCGAAACTGCATCTCGATTTGACCCTGCAGGCTCTCGCCGCGGGCAAGCACGTGCTCGTCGAGAAGCCGGCGTTCATGACGATCGCCGAGTACCGGTCGGCGGTCGAGGCCCGGGACCGCGCGGGCCGTGTCGTCATCGTCGGCGAGAACGACCATTACAAGCCGCTCGCGGTCTGCCTGCGGGCGCTGGTAGGCCGCGGCGTCATCGGCGAGATGGTGTTCGCGCACTTCCTGACGGTTGCGCATCGGCTGAAGAAGGCCGACGACTGGCGCAATGACGAATCGCTTGCCGGCGGCGACGCGTTCTTCGAAGAAGGCATCCACTGGCTGCATTTCGCCGGCAGCCTCGGCCCCACGATCACGTCGATTCGCGGATTCCGGCCGACCGTGTCCCGACAGAGTCCGGACACGCGGGTAAAGAGTATGCTCGTGTCGTTCCATTACGACAACGGCGCGGTCGGGTCCCTGTACTATTCGCGCGAAGTGCCGTCCCTGCTGCAGGGCCTCCGCATCTCCAAGCTGATGGGCCGCGAAGGAGTCATCACGTTCGAGTCGGCCGGCGGCTTCGTGTTCGTCCGCGGTCGGGGCGTTCCCCGACTGCTTTTTCCTGGCCTACGCGACATCCGCGGGTATCAGGCGATGTATCGCGACTTCGCGCGCGCAATCCGGACGGGGACCCCGCCGGAGATGAGTCTTGAGCGCGCGATCAACGACCAGCTGCTGATGGAACAAATCTACACGTGAACCCGCATTTCGACATCATCATCGTCGGCAGCGGCGCTGGTGGTGGCACCATGGCGCAGGCGCTGGCCGGGACCGGCGCGAGCATTCTCGTCCTCGAGCGCGGGCGCCCGGTGCCGCAGGAGCCGGAGAACTGGAGTCCCGAGGCGGTCTGGCTGCAGGGCCGTTATCAGACCACGGAGCGGTGGCTCGACGAGCGCGGCAGAGCATTCGCGCCCTACACGCATTACAACGTCGGCGGCAACACGAAGTTCTGGGGCAGCGTGCTCTATCGATTGCGGCGCGAGGACTTTGCCGCGCGCGAACTGATCGACGGCGTGTCGCCGGCCTGGCCGATCGACTACGACACGCTGGCGCCGTACTACGATCGCGCTGAGTCGATGTACCACGTGCACGGCGCGACCGGCGACGATCCGACCGAGCCGCCGCGCGGTCCGTATCCACACGCGCCGGTGCCCCACGCGGCCGGCATGGCCGCGATCGTCGACGGGTTGCGGCGGCTCGGCCTGCACCCGTCGCCGCTGCCGCTCGGTCTGATTCGTCCCGGCGAGCCCGGCGGCTGCATTCTGTGCAACACGTGCAACTCGTTCCCGTGCCGGATCCACGCCAAGAGCGACGCGGAAGTGTGTGGCCTCGAGCCGGCGGTCGCGCACGGCAACGTGACCCTGTGGACCGGCGCAAAGGCCGAGCGGTTGGTGACGAATCCGTCGGGACGCCGGGTCGAGGCTGTTGATGTGACGCGGGACGGCGCGTTGGTCCGGGTGTCGGCGCCGCTCGTGATCGTCTCGTGCGGCGCCGTCAACTCGGCGGCGTTGCTGCTCAAGTCCGCCAGCGCCACGCATCCACACGGTCTCGCCAATTCCTCCGGCCTCGTCGGCAGAAGGTACATGGCGCATCTGGCCACGATGATGCAGGGGTTTCACCCGCTGCGCCGCAATACGGATGTGTTCCAGAAGACGGTGGCGATCAACGACTTCTATCTCCGGGGGACGGACACCACGTATCCGTTGGGCCAGATCCAGTCGCAGGGCCGCACGCACGCCATCATGGCGAAGAACGTGGTGCGATGGATTCCGCTGTGGATCTACGCCGCCTGGGTCGCGCGCGGCGTCGACTGGCTCGTCATGTCCGAGGACCTGCCGAGCGAGCACAATCGCGTGACGGTGGACCGTGACGGGCGGATCCAGCTCCACTATCAACCCAACAACGTGCGCGCGCACAAGCAACTCGTCCGGGAGATGAAGCGGATCATGCGCCGTCTCGGGTTCTGGGTCACCGTGACGTTCAATCACGGCAACAAGAACACCACCCATCAGTGCGGCACGCTGGTCTTCGGCGACGATCCGCGCACGTCGGTGCTCGACCCGTTCTGCCGCGCCCACGATCTCGAGAACCTCTACGTCGTCGACGCGTCGTTCTTCCCGTCCTCGGCCGCGGTGAATCCGGCGCTCACGATCATTGCGCAGGCCCTGCGCGTGGCCGACCATCTGAAGGCGAAATTGTGACCCCGGACCCTGGACCCTGGACTCTGGACTCTGGACTAGGATTGAACACCTATGCGCGCCCGTGATTTTTCCCACGTCGGCATCACCGTGTCGGATTTCAACAAGGCCGTGAAGTTCTATTGGGAGGTGTTCGGCTGCCCGCTGGTCGGCGTGTCCGATGCGCCACCAGAGCGTGTCAGAGCGTTCTTCGGGGTCGGCGCAGACCACCCCGCGCCACGCTGCAAGATTGGCTGGATCCGCGTGCCCGGCAACGCGGTGCTCGAGATCTTCGCGTTTGAGCCGAAGCTGCCGCCCGCCGAGATTCCGTGGAACCGCGTGGGGCTGACGCACTTCTCGTTCAACGTGCGCAACACGCACAAGTGGCACGACTATCTGGTCAGCAAGGGCGTGCAGATCGTCAGCAAGCCCGAACAGTCCCCCCGCGGACACTGGTTCTTCTTCGTGCGCGACTTCGACGGCAACCTGATCGAGATGATCGACCAGCGGCGGATGCATTACGTGATCAAGTGGCTCGGTCCCCTCGGAGGATTCCTCTTCCGGCGCGGGATGTACAAGAAATACTACGAGTAGAACATCCATGGCTCGCCTCTGCGGATGGTGGCTGCTCGTCACAATCAGCGTTTCGATGCCGTACGCCCAGGAGGCGCCGGCCCGCCGCCCGCTCTCGTCGGCCGACATCAACGACATCGCGGTGCTGTTGAAGCTCGAGGATACGCGCCAGTTCGACGAGGCCGCCCTCACGCGGCTCCTGGCATCGCCCCGGCCCGAGGTCAGACGCCGGGCCGTCATGTCCGTTGGCCGCATCGCGAGCGACCGGGGCCGCGAGTTGCTGGCCGGCCTCCGCGGCGAGAAGGACCCGGAAATGCTCGCCACCGTGGCATTCGCCACCGGCCAGGTGAAGGATCCGGACGCGGTCGCGTGGCTCGGCGGCCTGCTGAACAATTCGGCATCGCCGGCCGCGGTGGCCAGGGAGGCCGCGCAGGCCCTCGGCAAGATCCGCACGCCGGATGCCCGAACGTCGCTCGCGAGGTACCTAAATGGCGCGTCGACCGTCACGGCTCCGCCCCAGGTCGCCGGCGAAGCGCTGTTGTCGATCGGACGATTCACGACGAGGGAGGATCTCGCGCCGATTCTGCGCTGGACGTCGTCGCCGAACGTAGGGGTGCGCTGGCGAGCCGCCTGGGCCCTGTTTCGCCCGCGCGATCCGGCCGCCGTACCGCATCTGCTGAAGATGAGCACCGATCCTTCGCCCGACGTGCGGTTCTGGGCCGTGCGCGGCCTGGCGCCGGATGTGGTCGACGCCTCAGGCGTCAGCCGGACCGACACGTCCGCGCGCCTGCGGCAGGCCGTTCACGACCCCGATCGGCGCGTGCGCACCGAAGCCGTTCGCGCGCTCGTGCAGTACGACGATGACGCGTCGTTCGGCGTGGTGATGGACGAGCTCAATTCGCGGGATACGTGGCTGTCGGTGTCGGTCGCTGAAGCGCTCGGCCGGTTCCGGAATCGTGCGGCCGTGGTCGTGCCGGCGCTGGTCGCCGCGAGCGCCGCGGGCAACCCGACCTCGGTCCGAATCTCCGCGCTGGCGCCGCTCGCGGTGCTCGCGCCGGACGCCGCGCGAACGCTGGCCGAGGCGCTGGCCAAGGACTCGAGCGTCGTCGCGCAGACGTCGGCGGCGCAGGTGCTGCGACGACTGGACACCGCGGCGTCTCGACCGGCGCAGGGGCAACCGGCCGCGCCGACGGGCCGGGGCAACGCGCGTCCGCCCGTGATCGCCCGATCGGACGCCGAGTATCGCGCGCTCGTCGAGCGATGGATCGTGCCCGACTACGACGGCGCGCCGAAGCCGCACGTCGTGATCGACACCACGCGGGGACAGATCGAGATCGAGCTGTATCCCGGCGATGCGCCGTTAGGCGTCGACTACCTGATGAAGGTGGTGGAATCGGGCGCCATCGCGAACACGGAGTTCGGCCGCGTCGTGCCCAACTTCGTCGCCCAGCAGCGCGCCATCAGAAATGACATGACGCTGCGCGACGAGGTGAACCGGCACGGCCTGGTTCGCGGCAATCTGAGTTGGGCATCGGCGGGCCTCGACACCGGCCGGCCGGGCTACACGCTGGGCAGCACGCCGCAACCGCACAACGAAGGCGATTTCACTGCGCTGGGACGCGTGGTCAGAGGCCTGAACGTCGTCGATCGCCTTGAGCTCGGCGACCGGATCATCAAGGCGCGCTGGAAGTAACGCCCTCGACCGCGCCGTTCTACCTGACGATGAAGTCGCCGGTCATGCCGGCCGCCCAGTGGCCGGCAAAGCTGCACAGGAACACGTACTTGCCCGGCTTGGTGGGCGCCGTGAACGTCACGTCCATGCTCTCGCCGGGGCCGGCCATGGCGGTATGCGCGATGATCGCTGACGTGAACGCCGGCGGAATGTAGTCGGTCGCGCGCGCGTTGGCGGCGGCGTCGGAGAACGCCTTCACATCGGTGCCGGCCTTCAGCAGCACGAAGTTGTGCGCCATGACGATCTTCGGCGTCTGCGCCATCGACACCATGCGGATCTTCAGCTTCTCGCCGGGCTTGGCGACGATCTGCTTCACGCTGTATGACATCTTGTCGCCGACCGGATCGGCGACCGTCAGTGTAATGGTGCGCGGCGTCTGATGCGCCTCGAGTGGAACGGACCCTGCGAGACAGGCCAGCGCCAGCGACATTCCCACAAGTGATCGACCGGTCATACCCAAGCTTTACACGCGCTATGATTCCGAGTCGAGGAGTCAGGCGTGAGTGAAGAGAATGAGTGACGAGAGACGGAAGAAACCGCTCCTATACGCCTTCTACGTCGTCATCGCGCTCGCCGCCGTCTACGTCGTCAACTACCACGTGTTGTCGACGCCGTTCTTCGGGAAAACGCCCGTCGAGACCGCACGGCCGGAAGGCGCTACCGGCCTGGTTGCGCTGACAGACGCGGCCAGCCTGTCAGCCGGTGAGGCCATCTTCATGGGCCAGCGCAACCTCTGCCACACCTGCCACCGCAAGGACCTCGGCGGACTGGTCGGTCCGAATTTGACCGACGACATGTGGCGCGACGGCTGCACCGTGGACCAGATGGTCCAGAACGTCAAGACGGGGTTTCCACCCAAGGGCATGCTGCCCTTTGGCAGCACGCAGCGGCTGACCGATCAGGAAGTGCTCGAGGTCGTGAGCTTCGTCATCTCGAAGCAGGGCTCGAACCCGAAGAACCCCAAGCCCATCGACCCGACTCGCGACAAACCGTGCACGCGCTGATCGTGTGGACCGTTTCGACTACGCCTGCACCGTCTCCAGCCCGCATCGCTGGATCCGGTCGCCAAGCGTGGACCGCTTGATGCCCAACCGCACGGCCGCCTTCGACTTGTTGCCGCCGGTCTCGACAAGCACGGCGCCGATAATTTCCGCTTCGATCCTGCGCAGACGTTCGTCGAGCGGCAGTTCGGAATAGCTGTTTGCTCCCAGCGCGCCGGCCGGCCGCGGTTCGGCCGCCCTTTGCACCGATGCGGCAGCCGACGTGCCGTCATTCACGGCCGACCCCTGCAGATCCGGAGGGGTCTCAACCATCTCAAGAGTTGTCATGCCCGTTCTATAGGCAAACCGCTTGCCAAGCCGGATCCCCGGCACCGTTGCCGAAAACCCGGCAGAATTGCTGGAATTGGCTGAATATTCCCCATCCGCATGGGAAAAGCTCGGCGGTCCCAAATGTGCACGGGAGGCGTATGCTACGCAGGTTGGTTTTTTTCCGGAGGTGGTTTGATGGTTCGTCCAGTTTTTGCCGCGAGTCTGGCTGCAGCGTTGCTTCTCTCTCACTCAACTGTTCACAGCCAGGCGGGCAAGGCCGCGGCAGCCCCAGCGGCTGCTGTCGTCGTGCTCGAAACAGCCAAGGGCAAGATCGAAATCGAGACGCTCCCGGGCGATGCGCCAAAGTCCGTAGCGCATTTTGTTGAATTGGCGCGGAAGGGGTTTTACCGCGGCCAGCGCTTCCACTGGGTGGTGCCCGGCCTCGTGCAGACCGGCGATCCCTTGTCGCGCGATCTCACGAAGCGCAACGAGTGGGGCACCGGCGGCAGCGGTTTGCGCTTCGCGCCCAAGCCCATCGGCGTCGCCGAGACGTCCAAGCGGAAGTTTGAACGCGGCATCGTCGGACTGGCGTATCGCACCGACCGCAAGCCGGAATCCGCCGACAGCCAGTTCTTTATCCTGACTGGGCCCAATCCCGCGCTGAACGGCAAGTACGCGCCGATTGGCAAGGTCATCAAAGGCATCGAGGTCGTCGACAAGATTCAACTCATGGACATGATCAAGAACGTCACGGTGCGCTAGCGACTTGAACGGGGCGGCTTCGGCCGCCCCTACTTCCCCGCCACACCAACAATCCGCGCGATCAGCTTCGGGTCGTTCGGCAGCAGTCCGACCGTCGCGATTCGTGGCGTCAGCGTCACCCAGTTCCTGTTGATCGCAAACACCTTTCGAAACAACGGCAGGGCTTCGTCGACGCGATGCATGTTCACGAGCGCGACGGCGTGCCAGTAGACCATCTCGGCGCTTGACGGCACGAGCCGCTCGGCGGCGCCGTACTCGCGCAGCGCGCCGGCCGCGTCCTTCTTCTCCACCGCGAGGTCGCCGGCGTTCATGTGGTTGTAAGCGCGCTGCAGCGTGACGAGCCGGCGCAGTTCCTTGAGCGGCTCGGCCGCGTCATCCACCCGAAGGTCGAAGATCCGGTCGGCCCATGCGTCGCCTGATGACGTGGCTTTGACGACGATCAGCGCTGCGGATTGCCGACCGCGAATATCGCCGCCGGCCCGCTGCGCGGCATCGAGCGCGGCCAGCATGCGGTCCGCCAGGTCGCCGCGCGCGGATTCGAAGGCCGTCGACATCGCCGGCCAGATCGTCGCGTTCAGCATCAGGTTGGCCTGCACCGAGTAGTTCGTGCCGACGATATGACCCGCGGCGGGGATGTCCTTGGCGCCTGTCCATGCATCCACTCGGCCCTGCGCGTCGATCATCGCCACTTGGCGAACATCGCTCGCGGGATCTCTCGCGAGAAGCTGCTTGAGGGCCTCGGGCGCGCTCTTGCCGCTCCGCATGAGCGCGAGCCCGTCACGGCCGTAGCGCGGATCCACGAACGACTGCGTGGCCACGGCGCCCACGCCGGCCTCGGCCCAGGGCACAACCGAGCCGACCGAGAACCAATGCGATTGGACGGCCACGCCGATCTCGCCGGTGGCGGGGTCGCGCGCGACAATCGAGAACGTGTGGACGGGGCGAAGGGGTTCCGCTTTCGCCGTCACCCACCCAGCCGCCACGACGGCGGAGACGATGATCCGGGCCGTTGCCTGTTGCCATTTCATGCCGCACTCCTTGATGGCGCCATCAGATCACGATTCGTGCGACGTCGAGCGCTTCGGCGGCCAGGGTGGCGCGCCCTTGCGCTCGAGCCACAGATGGCGCAGCGCGAGCCAGGGGTGCGTCCACAGCATGCGCGGCCCGGCAAAAATCATGACGGCGCGCATCGCCTCCCGCTCGCCCGGCCGATAGCAGTGCACCGGGCACTCGCGGCACGTCGTCTTCGCTTCGCCGAACGGACATTTCGACAGCCGCATCTCCGCATAGCGCGTCAGTTCGGCGCATGAGGGACAGAGCCCCGCGGGGTCGGCATGCCTGGCGCGGCAGAACAGCCGCACCATCGCGGACACGGTGCAAAGATCGAGCTGAATGTTCCGGGGAAGCGTGCTCATGTTGGTATCTGGAATTGTGCCGCAGCCGATCGGCACGAAACAGATAACTTAAATTCTATGGTATTTATCCTAAATACCGAGGCGATTATGCTATAAACTACTTCATCTTCTTCCCATGGAGCCCTCCCATGTCCCTGCGTGACTTTCTCGAAATCCCGTACGACAAGCTCGAAGAGATGAACCTGGCCACCAAGGAGGCCCGGTTGAAGCGGACCCCGGCGCACAAGGCGCGGGAGAAGCAGATGAAGTATCTGACTGACGAGAAGCGCATCAAGGCCGTGACGGTCTGCTTTTCCGATCTCGAAGGCCGGATGCACGTGCTCGACTACGACAAGAAGTTCCTGCTCAAGTCGGCCGACAACCTGACGTTCGACGGATCCTCGATTCGCGGCTTCTCGCAGCAGTCCGAATCGGACCTGCGCCTGGCGATCGACTGGCCGGCGTTCTACATGCTGCCGTCGGATGTGTTCGGCCCGGGCAAGGTGCTCGTGTTTGCGGAAGTGCTCGAGAAGGACGGCACGCCGTACGTCGCCGACCTGCGCTCGCGCCTCAAGGCGTTCACCGACAAGAAATTCTCGAAGGATGGGTCGGTCTTCAACGCGGCGATGGAAATCGAAGGGTTCCTGTTCAAGGGCCGTGATGCCGAGCGCCACTATCACGAGACCGGCCGGTTCGAGCTGATCAGCACCGGCGGGTACTATCACTCGCTGCCGGGCGATGCGCTGCGCCTGTTCATCGACAGCGCCGCGGAAGTGCAGCGCGCGATGGGGTTTGAGAACGAGAAAGACCATCCGGAAGTGGCGCCCTCGCAGTTCGAGATGAACTATTCGTACAGCGAGGTGAACATCGCCGCCGACCAGGTGCTGCTCTACAAGCTGCTCTGCCGGCAGGTCGCCGCGCGCATGGACCTGACGGCGAGCTTCCTGCCGAAGCCGATGACCGGCGTCAACGGCAACGGCATGCACACGAATCTGTCGATTTCGAAGAATGACAAGAACCAGTTCTTCGATGCGAAGGGCCAGGACATGCTCTCGAAGTCGGGCTGGAACTTCATCGACCGCATCCTCGCGAGCGGCCAGGAGATCTGCCTGACGCTCAACCCGAGCGTGAACGCCTACCGCCGGCTCGATCCCCATTTCGAGGCGCCGAACCAGATCAAGGCTTCGGCCGTGAACCGCGGCGCGATGGTGCGTATCCCGCTCGGCAACGAGAAGTCGGCGCGCATCGAGGTGCGCTCGATCGCCCCGGACGCCAACCCGTATCTTGCGCTCTACACGTTGCTCCGCACCGGGCTCGAGGGTCCGCTCGGCGACGAGGATGCGGAAACGCGCCGGTCGCGCACGAAGTTCCTGCCCGACAACATCTACGACGCGATCCGGCTCTTCAAGAGCAGCAAGTTCGTCAGCGACATGCTCGGCGACGAGGTCCACACGCGCTATGCCGATGTGAAGCTGGCGTCAGCGGAGCGATGCCCCAAGGCCCTGGGCTCGCAGATCAAGATCTCGGAAGTGCAGTTCCATCACGAGGTCACGAATCAGTACCTCTGGGGCATCTTCTGATCCCTGGGGGCGTGGGGGCGAAGTTACAGGATCAGTCGCGCCAGACGCGGGCATCCTGCCGGATGTGCCAGACCTCCACGGGCCGGCCCGTCACCGCCAGCTCGATGGACGCCTCGAACAGTGACGGCGTCACGAACAGGCGCGGCGCACGCAGTGGCGCGGCCACGGGCGCGGCCACGCCAAGCCCCGCCAGCGTGTCCGCATAACGCGCGTGCGCCGTTCGGAACTCGCGCTCCGCTTCATACACGGACTGCAGCCACTGCCGGGCCGGCCATGCGGCATCGGGCACGAATGGTGCCGCCTTCGCGGAGAACTGCACATACCCCCACCGCTCCGGCCGATGCATGTCGACGGCGTGCTGCGGTGACCACACCCAGTTATGCTCGGCGACGCCCGGCTTCGCGCGGTAGGCGCCGTTGCGGGTCTCGGGCGTCCATTCAACCCGGGAGAAATTGACGCGCCACTGGTCGCCGTCTTTCGGTGGTGCAGCCTGGCGCGTCTGTTCGCCCAGCACCGCCCAGGGCATCGCCAACTCCACGCTCCACCCTCGGTCCCGGTCGCGCGGGTTGTTGAGGGTGCCATCGAGGTGCACGGCGGACCGGAGTCCCGGAATCTCCCAGCTGTTCATCGGCCGGCCGCCGGCGCGGTAGGGCTCGGGCAGGAACAGATCCCAGAACGTGCCGCGCGCGTTGATCTCGAACTCGTAGTAGGCGTGGCTGTCGCCGTCCGGATCGATAAAGACTTCGAAATCATTCTCGTGAAAGATCACGGCGTCGTGCCGCGTGATGTAGGCCCAGAGGTCCGGCTCACGCAACTCGGCGCCGATATAGAAGTAGCGGTCGTCCCACAGCATCTTGACGCGGGTGTCGAGCGCGGGCGTCGGCTTCGCGACGCCCTCAATGTCCACGAACGCATCCGTCCACGGCGCCGCCGCCCACGCGGCGTCATCGAGCCGGCCGTCGACGACAAGCGGACCGGCCGTTCGCACCGCGACATACCCGCGCGGCCGGGGAATCGCGGCGTGCCCGCGAACGTCGCTTCGGGCCGTCGTGAGCACAGCCGACGTGACGAGCGCGGTGAGCAGGGCGCGTCTCATGCGCCGCCGAAGTTCTTGAACAGCTGCCAGCGCGCGGGCGTCATGGCCCCGGCATCGAAGATCGACACGCCCGACGCCCCGCCATCGACCGCCATCCGCATCGTGCGCGTGAAGTCCGCGTCGCTGAGCGGCGCGACGAAGAGACCGCTGTAGACCGGCGCGCGCACGGCTCGCACCGCTTCCTCCGTGTACGTCCTCACGAACTCGGGACCGGCGTCGTAGAAGGTGTGGTACAGCATCGGCAGAAATGCGTCGAGGTGGAAGCGGCCCCAATCCTGCCGCACCATGACCCGCGCGCGGCTCGGACCGGGAAAGACGGCGGCCGTCATCATCTTGCCGCCCTGCTTTGCCGCCGGCACCAGATAGTCGTTGACCAGATCGACAACCGAGTCGAGCCGGTACTGCAGCCACGCCGCGTTCGACTCGGGATCCTTCAAGGTGAGGGGATCGACGCCGAACTTTTCCTTGAAACGCGTGCGGCTGTAGTCGGTGTAGCCATAGTCATAGGGCGGATACACCCTGTCCTGGACGATGCCGTACTTGGACCAGAGGCCCGAGGGGAGAATGGCGTCGGGGTGGCGGACGTAGTCCAGATGAACGCCGGTGAGGCCCGGGATCGACGCCAGTTCGCGCACGGTGTCGCGGATGAACTCGCGGACTTCGGGCCGCGCCGGGTCGAGAAACTTGTAGTAGCTGACGTAGGCCGGCTTGTCGGCGGCCGACTCGCCCTTCGCGTTCACGTTGTACCAGTCCGGATGCGCCTTCAAGATCTCCGGCAGCAGGCACGGCATGGTCCACATCCACGCGTGCACTTCGAGGCCGGCCTCTTTCGCGAGCGGCAGCGCCATCTCGAGCCACTTGGCTTTCACGGGAAAGCGATGGCTGCCGTAGAGCGCGGAGCTGCCGTTGTAGATCTCGGGAATGATGGCGTCGATGCCGGACGCTTTCATGAGCGCGAACTCGCGCTTCCAGACGTCCGCGGGCTTCTTCACGTCCGGCCGAAGCCAGATGAAATTCTTGCGCCGCGCGTGTCGTCCGCGCGTCAGCGCATCCACGCCGCCCCCGAGCGCGAGCGCGGCGGCCCCGAGCGTCTTCAACAGATCGCGCCTACGCATCGGATGCCGGTTTCATCAGCGCGTGATCCATGACGGGGCCATCACTTTCGCGTTCGTGATCCGGACGCTCACGGCCAGCGTGGCGGCGCCACGTGCGGGCGCGGCATAGGTCACCGCATACTGCGACGCCAGCATCCCCGCCAGCCGCCTGGCTTGTGTCTCAAGGGCGGTGCCGATCGCCACCGACAGGCTGGCGCCGCCGCTCATGGGCACGAAGCGGCTCAGGATGGCATCCCGACTGGTACTCGAAAACCCACCGCCGAACGACGATCGCCCTTCCAGAATCCAGAGCGACGCCTGCGACTGTTGCAGCGCATGGCTCATGGCCGGCATGTTGTCGCCGCCAAAGTCCGCTTTGTAGCCGGCAATCACGCCCACGATCGCCCGGCGCGGACCCCGCACGCCCGACATCGATTGCGATGCCGAGATGATGCCGTCGAGCAGCACCGCCTGGTCCACGCCCGGCGCCAGCTTCCGGATGAAGTTCGTCACGGTGACCGCGCTCATGGTGAACGGGATCTGCGGCACGGCCGCCGGATCGATCGTCGTCACGCTGATTTCCGTGTCGGCGTTGGCGGCGTGAAGCGCCTTCACGATGTTCTCGAGCGCGCCGCGGACGGCCAGAATGCTGTAGGTCGCATCCTGGCCGAAGCGATCGACGAGCAGCGCGACCGACAAGGGCTCGGCCGCCGGCTCGGCATCGAGCACCGTTTTCGTCTGTCCGTCCTCCGACACCGCAAAGTCGGCGGGTCCCAGAGCCGTGATCGGCTTCCCACCCTTGTCGGTGACCGCCACGTAGACGCGCGCGGAGTCTCCGCCCTGGGCGCGGATCTGAGGAACGCCGGCCACTCCCGCGGCCAGCAGCAGCGACGCAACCCGGAGGCGCATCTTCATGGCAACTCCCGGCGAGACGATAGCACGCGGCGGGATAGAATCTGCTGAGCTTTCAAGGGAGTCCCGATGCCCGCACCGTCCGTTACGTTCTACCGCTGGAACGACATGCCGCTCGAGAAAGTCACGGACCAGCTGGACCGCCGGCTGGTCACGGGCGATCGCATGATGCTCGCCCACGTGTATCTCAAGAAGGGCTGCATCGTTCCGAAACACCAACACGAGAACGAGCAGCTGACCTATATCCTGGAAGGCGGGCTGCACTTCTGGATCGGCGAGCACGGCGAGCAGGAGATCACGGTGCGCGCCGGCGAAGTGCTGCACATCCCGTCGATGGTGTGGCACAAAGCCGAGGCGATCGAAGACACGCTCGATGTGGACATCTTCGATCCGCCGCGCCAGGACTGGCTCGCCAAGACGGACGACTACCTCCGCAGGTAGGCTATGGAGCTCGGTCTTCGCAATCGCGTCGCGGTGGTGGCTGCCGGGTCGAAAGGCCTCGGTCTGGCGGTGGCCGAGGAGCTGGCCACGGAAGGCGCGAAACGGAGAGCGCGTTCGGGCCGGTCAGCATCCTCGTCACGAACTCCGGCGGCCCGAAGTCCGGGCGATTCGAGACCTTGTCCCCGGCTGACTGGGACGCCGCCACGCGCGTGTTGCTCACGAGCGCCGTGGCCTTCACGCAGGCGGTACTGCCCGGCATGAAGGCCCAGGGCTGGGGGCGCATCCTCAATATCGCGTCGATCGCCGCGAAACAGCCCGTCGAGGGACTGATGCTGTCGAACAGCCTGCGCGCGGCGGTGATTGCCTTCGCGCGAACGCTGGCGAATGAAGTGGCGACCGACGGCATCACGGTGAACAACCTGCTGCCCGGATACACGCGGACCGCGCGCGTGGTGGATCTGTCGAATCAGATGGCGCAGGCGCAGTCGACAACCATCGACGCGATCTATGCGCGTTGGGAAGACGAGATCCCGATGCGGCGGCTCGGGGAGCCGCGCGAGTTTGCGGCCCTCGCCGCGTTTCTCGCGTCGGACCGCGCGAGCTACATCACCGGGCAGTCCATCGCCGTCGATGGCGGGTGGATCAAGTCGATGCTTTAGCCGGCCGCTGGCCGAGCACAAACCACGCCGTGCCCGCCAGGCCGATGCCGCCGCCGATGAGAAACGTGAGATCGGCGCCGATCTTCGACCACAGGAACGCCGCCACGAGCGGCGCGGGACAGAACGCGAACGAGCGCAGCCCCCAGTACAGTCCGATGGCGCGCGCGCGCACGTTCGGCTCGAACCCGCCGGAAATCAGCGCCTTTCTCGCCGGCTCGCCGAGTTCGCGCAGGCCGTTCACCACGTAGGTCAGCACCAGGCCCAGCATCACCGGCAAGCCCAACGCGGCGCACGCCTTCGGCAACAGCACGAGGCAGATCGGAAACAGCGAGAACAACAGAAACGTCAGGCCGATGAACGGCCGGGGCGACGTCGACCGGTCGATCCACTTCGCCATCGGCACGTACGTCGCGAGCGCCGTGGTGGCCATGATGGACAGCAGCAGGCCGGACGTCTCGATCGCGGTGCGCTCGCTCCAGCCCCAGCGCTCCACCAGGAGGCTGACGACGTAGAGCACCGCGAAGTCGCGGGCGAACCAGTCGCCCCACCGGATGAAGATTTCGGCGCCGAGCAGTTGCCGCAGGTCCTTCGGCATGGTGCGCACGATTTCGCGAAACGGCACGGCGGCCGGGTCGGCCCTCGGTTTCATCCGGCGCGTGAGCACGAGTTGCAGGATCACGGCCAGCGCCAGGCAGCCGATCGCGAGACTCAGGTTCAGCCAGTACCCCACGACGCCCAGCGCGAGGCCGCCGATCGCCGGACCAATCATCTTCGGCAGGCGCTTCTGGATGCTCTGGACGGCAAACGCGATCGTGCGGCGTTCCTTGCGCACCTCGCTGCCGACCACCTCGAACGTGGCCGGCACGGACATCGGTTCCCAGTTGGTCATGAGCAGCGCGCCGACGGCGATCGCCCACGGTTCGCGCGTCAGCAGCATCACGGCAAAGCCGATGGCCATCGGCACGGACGACGCCGCCAGGGCCCAGCGCGCGCCTAGGCGATGCGCCACGCCACCGCCGATGATGTAGGCAAACCCCTCGAGCAGGTTCTTGCCGAAGGCGATCACGCCCATGTACTTCGCGGCGGTGAAGACCGCGTGCGCCGCGTCCTTCGCCGCGGCCTGGTCTCTCAGGTGCAGCGCGAGGAAATTGCTCCACAGTTCTTCACTGAGGCCGAGGCAGCCGATCACCGCCAGCACCGCGAGCGTGGCGCGGTTCAGGCCGAGCCAGTCGGCGAGACGGGCGCGGCGCGTCACCGGCGCTTCTCGTACTTCTTCAAAATGACCCCGTCGGCGGCAGCATCATCGTGAGGATACCCCGGGACACTGCCCTTGGCGCTGACCGTGCGGTAAACTCCTTCGCCATGACCGATCGCGTGCTTGCCGCCTTCACCGTTGCCGCGCTGGCCGTCACGCCGCCGACGGCGGCGCGACCGGCGGCCGCAAGCCAGACCGTGCACGTCGAGCTCGCCTACCACGCGCCCGTGGCCGGTCAGCCGAAACCCAACTTCAGTCCCAAGGGCACGCAGGTCCCGCTCGTTGAGGTGCCTCCCGCCGCCACGTTGCCCGCCGGCGTGGTGCGTCCCGCAAAGGTCGGCCGCCTGCAGGTTGGCCCCGACCAGGCCGCGTGGATTCCCGTGATGGCCACGGCCACCGCCGCCCATCCGAACGATCTCTGCCAGCTCTTCATCGATCGCAACCGCAACGGCAACTTCGCCGACGACGGCCCGGCGCTCGAGGCCACGCCAACGCAGCGACCGAAGACGCTCGACTGGTGGAGCTCGATGAGCAACGTCGAGCTGTCCATCCCTTACAGCGAGACGAAGACGACGGAACCCTACTTCGTGAATTTCTGGATGGTCCGGGCCAACGACGCGTCGGCTCCCGACCTGCTCCGCTTCTCGGTCGGTTCGTGGCGCGCCGGCACCGTCACCGTCAACGGCATCAGCGCGCTCGTGGCCGCGATGGACGGCGACAACAACGCGATCTTCAACACGGAGGACTCGTGGAGCGTGATCGAGGCCTCGGCGCCCGACGCGGCCAAGGCCGTGCTCAGCTACACCGAAGCGCGCGGCACGAACCGCTTCATGTTTCTCAAGGACGGGGCCAGGGAGCTCGTTCTGCAATTCCGGTCGTTCAGCGCCGATGGCCGCTCGATGGACTTCGACGTCGTGGATAAGCCCGTGACCAAAGCTGCGGACCGGAAGGCCGACGACATGCTGGCCGACGAACGCGGCCGCCCGCGGGCCGGCGTGCCCTTCACCTGGGAGCATACGTTTGCCGCCGCGCTCGCCAAGGCGAAGGCCGCAAACAAGAACGTCCTCATCGACTTCGAAACAGACTGGTGCGGCCCCTGCAAGAGCATGGATGAGTGGATCTGGACCGACGCGGAAGTGGCCGATCAGCTCAAAGCCGGTTATGTCGGCGTCAAGCTCGACGGCGACATTGAAAAAGCCCTCGTGAAGCGCTTCGCGGTGGCCGGCTATCCGACCGTGATCGTGTTGAATCCGTCGGCGGCGGAAGTGTGGCGCGCCGTCGGGTACCAGTCGTCGAAAGAAATGCTCGCCTTGCTCAACGCCAAGCGGTAGCCCGCATGAGCGACGACACGCCGTTTCATAATCCGTTCGGCGCGCTCAGCAAATTGCGCGATTCGTTGCCAGAGCGCCAGATCTCCCCCGCGCCACCTGCACCACCTGCGCCACCTGCGCGCGGTCCAGCTCGCGCGGTGGTCCGCATGGAACGTTCCGGGCGCGGCGGCAAGGAAGTGACGGTCGTCGAGCATCTCGGCCTTCCGCCCAGTGAGCGCGAGAAGTGGGTCAAGGCGCTGAAAGCCAGCCTGGGCTGTGGCGGCCTCGTGGAAGGCGACACGCTGGTGTTGCAGGGCGATCACCGCAAGCGTCTGCCGTCGCTGTTGACCGCGCGCGGAGTCAAGCGGGTGACGGTCGGTTGAAACGACCGTGGAC
>JAKALV010000033.1 GCA_021824055.1 Acidobacteriota bacterium | reverse complement strand
CGGCAACGGCGACGGCTACTACGGCTACGTCGTCACGGACGGCGATTTCGGTTTGGCGTATCGCGACAGGACCGCGGCCGGGCTCGATCCGGCGGGTGAACAGCAGATTGTTGTCCCCGCTCCCGCTGCCGGCCCCGGTCGCACCGGCCTCATGTCGCATCTCGATGTGGGCGATATCGACGGCAACGGCACGACGGACGTCGTGGCGATCGGCTCCCGTTGGAATCCCAACATCCGCGTGTTCTACAACCAGGGCGGCACGTTGATCCCCGGGGCCATCATCCCGTACCCGGGTGGGGATTGGGATGGCAGCGGCGTCCGGCTGGCGGATTTCGACGGAGACGGCAAGCTCGACATCGTGTTCACCAAGCTCTCCTACCCGAACTCGCCCGCGCCCACCTACAACGTCTACCGGAACAACGGAGACGGGACGTTCACCGGGTTCAGCTTGCCCATGAGCCTCAGCGCGATGGGCCTGGCGATCGGCGATGCGAACGGCGACGGGAAGCCTGACGTCTTCATCGACGCCTACCCGGCGCAGCTCGACGCGGGGAGCAACTGGATCGCCGGCACGCGCGGCATCTATCTGTTCACCAACACCAGCACGCCGGGGAATATCAGCTTCTCGGTGTCCAAGGTCGTGAGCACGGACGACGCCCACTTCATCGTGGCCATGGACGCCGGGGACCTCAACGGCGACGGGTTCGCGGACCTCGTCTTCGCGGTGTCGAATGGAGATTCCTCCGCCTCGCAACATCCGGAGGCCTGGGCCGGCGACGGCGCGGGGAACTTCGCGCTGGCCTGGACGGATACCGGCGCCAACGTGGTCGTCGACACGATGACCATCATCAAGTACAACGGACAGCCCGCGCTCGTCGGCGGCGGTTATCGTGGCGCCTACCTGTTCGCGAATTTCAACACCGCGACGCCGCCGGTCGTGACCGTGCCCGGCAACCTCACGGCCGAAGCGACCAGCGCCGCTGGCGCGGCGGTGACCTTCGCGGCGTCCGCAAGCGATGGTAGCGGGTCCGTGCCGGTGACCTGCGTTCCGGCATCCGGATCGACCTTCGCGCTCGGCACGACGCCGGTGACGTGCTCCGCGTCGAATGCGGGAGGCGATGGCTCCGCGTCGTTCAACGTGACGGTGGTCGACACCACCGCGCCGTCGCTGAGCCTGCCGTCACCGATGTCGGTGGAAGCGACCGGCCCGTCGGGCGCGGCGGCAACCTACACCGCGTCGGCGTCCGATCTCGTGTCCGGCGTCGTCACGCCGAGTTGCGTGCCGTCGAGCGGCTCGACGTTCCCGATCGGCACCACCACGGTGAACTGCTCCGCCACGGACGGCGCGGGCAACACGGCGAGCGGCTCGTTCACGGTGACCGTGGCGGATCACACCGCGCCGGTCGCCACCGCGAGCCTCGTGCGCGTCGGCCATGGCGGCGGCGACGATGAGTCGATGCAGTTCTTCCAGGTGGTGTTTTCGGCCACCGACGCCGTGGGCGTCGCCACGCTGTCGGCGGACCTGAACGGCATCCGCGTCACCAACGGCCAGATCGTGCAACTGCAGACCACGAATCACGCCCCGAGAGCGAAGCGCGACGATGGCCGCCTGCAGATCCGCGCGGCGTCGTTCCTGCTGACGGTCACCGCCACCGACGCGGCCGGTAACACCGGCTCCGCAACGGCCGTGCCGGTGTTCGTCAAGAACGGCCGTGACGGGGAAGATCATCACGGGAAGGACGGCGATCACGACAAGGGCAAGGGTGACGACAAGGGCAAGGGCAAAGGGGGCGATCGCTAGTCGTCAATCGATCGCGCGGGGCAAAGGGGCAGAGTGACAGAGCGTCAATGAAGCTCTTCATTGCCCCTTTGCCCCTTTGTCTCTTTGCCCCTATTGATGTCGCAGCGCCTTGAGCGGATCCGTGCGCGACGCGCGCCAGGCGGGAACGAGCGTCGCGAGCAGCACGACGCCAAGCACGATGACCAGCGCGCGCGCGAACGACACGCCGTCGATCGCGCTGACGCCGAACAGCACGGTCCTGAGCAGCCGGCCGACGCCGAGCGCCGCGATGACGCCGACCGCGGCGCCGAGGGCACCGAGCCGCAGGCCTCGCCCGAGAAACCCGCGAACCACCGACAGTCCCGACGCGCCGAGCGCCATCCGAATGCCGATTTCATGGGTGCTCTGTTTGACGGTGTACGCCACCAACCCATAGGTGCCCAGCGCGGCGAGCGCCATGCCGGTCATGCCAAAGAGGAACAGCATCGACGCCATGAAACGGAAGAACAGCAGCGCGCCGCGCGTCGCCTGGTTCAGTGACTCGGCGCCGATGAGCGGCAGCTCCGCGTCCAGCGCCGCGATCGCCGCGCGCGCCTGGTCCACGAGCACGTCCACCGGCGCGCCCCCCCGCGTGTGCAGGACCATGCCCGACCGGTACGCCTGGAGGAACGGCAGGTAGATGTACGGCACGGGCGCTTCGTTGATCCGCGAGTACTTCACATCCGCCGCGACGCCGATCACCCGCCGCCAGTCGCCGCCGGCGATCCGCACGCGCTTGCCGATCGCATCAGCCGCGCCGCCCCAAAACCGTTCAGCCAGGGTGTTGTTGACGATGGCCACCGGCGCTCCGGCCTCATCGTCATGGTCTTCGAATTCCCGCCCGGCCACGAGGCGGATCCGCAGCGTGCGGAAGTAATCCGGGCCGATGACGTTCGACATGAAGGACAGGTCTTCATCGCGGCGCTGCTCGTACCCGTCGATCGACACGCGTTGCGATCGCACGTCGAGAAACGTCAGCGGCGTGGACATCGCCAGGGTCGCCGCCTCGATCCCCGGTGCCGCGCGCATCGTGTCGAGCAGGTGCCGGTAGAAGATCCGGCCGCTCGCCTCGTCATATCCGTTCGCCTTGAGGTCCATCGTCACGGCCGTGACGTGATCGTCGTCGTACCCGCGATCCGCGCGCTCGGCCGCGTCGAGGCTGCGGGTCACCAGCCCGGCGCCCACCAGCAGGAGCAGGGACACCGCGACCTGCCCGACAACGAGACCGGCGCGCAGCCGTCCCCGCGCCGTGCCGCGCGGCGATTCTTCCTTCATCACCGACACCAGATCGATCCGCGAGCTTCTGAGCGCCGGCAGAAATCCGAAGAGGAGCGCGCTGCCGCACGCGACCAGCACGGCGAAACCGACGACCAGGCTGTCGGTCTGCATGTTGAAGAACAGCCGGGACGGCGCGGCCAGCGCTTCGGCGTAGTGGAACAGGACGGGAATGCCCCGCGCGGCGAGCAGAACGCCCAGCAGCGCGCCGGGCACGGCGAGGACGAGGTTCTCGACAATCAGCAAGCGGACGATGCGCGCGCGCGAGGCGCCGAGCGCCAGCCGCAACGCGATCTCGCCGCGCCGGGAGATGCCCCGTACGACCACGAGTCCGGCGATGTTCGCGCACGCGATCATCAGCACGAGCAGGCCCATCGCGCCGAGCGCGATCAGCATCGGCATGGTAATCGCCGGGGCGGTGCCCGGGACCTGCGAGAAGGGCACGACGCGCAGCCGCTTGATGAGATCGGTCAGCGGCCGATCGCGCGACAGATCCGCCCAGACCGCGTCGACCGCGACGCCGGCGCTCGCCCGCGACGTGCCCGGGCGCGGGAACCCCATCACGTAGAGCACGTTCGCGCGCCGGTCGGACATGATGCCTGCCGGCGTGGTCTCCGTGCTGTTGAAGGTGATGCCGAGGGACGGCGCCATCATCACCGGGATGAACAGCTCCACGTCGTAGCTCACGATCGTGCCGTGAAACGTCGCGTCGGCCACGCCGACGATGGTGAGCCGGTGATTGTTGACCTCCAGCGTCCGGCCGATGATGTCCGGATCGCCCCCGAAGTCTTTTCGCCACAGACCATCGCTGATCACGACGACCGGACTTTGCCCGGGCGCCAGTTCGTCCGACGGCAACAGCGCGCGGCCCAGCGCGACGCGAACGCCGAGGACCTGAAAGTAGTTCGCGGTCACGAACTCGCCGAAGACCGGCCGGGCGCCGCGCCCGCGGCCGAGCGTGGGCGTCACCAGGCGGGAACCCATCAGGCCCACGAATGCGGTGTCGTGATCGCGGAGGTACTGGTAGTCGGGATACGAGACGGTGAGGTCGCGTCCCTTGTCGGTCTCGCCGTAGATGACGTCGAGGCGGGCCGATCGGTCCACGCCGGCGATGGGGCTGAGGGCCACGCTCTTGAGCATCGTGAACACGGCGGCGTTGAGCGCGATGCCGAGCGTGAGCACCGCGATCACGGTGATTGAGAAGACCGGGTTCTTTGCGAGGGCGCGGATCGCGTGGCGGACGTCATTCAGTTGATCGCGCAGGGCGTCGAGCCAGCGCGGCGTCCACACACGATGGACCGCTTCCCGCGTCAGCGTGACGTTGCCGAACTCTTTCAACGAGGCCTGGCGCGCGGTCCTGGGATCGGCGCCGTCGGCCATCCGCTCGGCGGCCGCGATCGCGAGGTGCGCGCGGATCTCTTCCTGCAAGTCGTCATCATCCAGCCGCCGCGTCAACGCCTTGAGCCAGTCCAGGATCGACATCTCATCAGTCCTCGGTGTTGGGCGCGGCCGCCGGCTTCATCACGCGGCTGATGGCGCTCACCAGTTCACTCCAGCGTGACTCTTCGCGCAGGAGCTGCTTCTTGCCTTCCGGCGTGAGCCGATAGAACTTCGCGCGCTGGTTCGCCTCGGTCTGGGCCCATTTCGACGTGACCCAGCCTCTCTTGGCGAGGCGCTGCAGCGCGGGGTACAGGGACCCGGCCTCGACCTGCAGCACATCGGACGACTGCGCGCGGATCGTTTGCGCGACGGCGTAGCCGTGCTGCGGTCCCCACTGCAGGGTCCGGAGGATCAGCATGTCGAGCGTGCCGTGCAGGAGGTCGGTGCGGGCGTCGGGGCGCGTCGAGTGCAGGGTCATAGGGTATAGAGAGACTACACCCTAAGACGTAGAGAGTCTATACCCCGTTCCGTGAGGCCGTACGGCCGGGCGCCGTTACGACTTCTGACGGCCGCCCGAGATCAGGAGCAGAACGCCCGCCACCAGGCACACGCCACCGGCGATCGGGGTGAGCGGCACGGAGTGCGTTTTTTCCTGCGTCACCTGCAGCGGTCCCATGTCGACCACTTTCTCCTTGGTCGTCCATGACAGCCCGCCATAGGCCAGACCGATCACGCCGAAGACGATGAGCACAATACCGATGAGTTTCATGGGATCCCCCTAGCGCTTGACGGCGCGGCCGATGTTTTCGATCGCGGCGCCGACCGTCTTCTGCGCGGTGCCGACCGCCGATTTGGCCTTCCCCACGGATTCATCCACCTTGCCCTCGGCCCGCAGCGTGTCGTTGCCCGTCAGGTCACCGGCGGCCTGTTTGATCTTGCCTTTGGCCTGGTCCACTTTCCCGTCGCGCTCGTTCTTGTTCCACATGACGTCGCTCCCATCGTGGGCGTTCAGTTGCTCACGACCAGAGCATGCGGCAAAGCGCCGGCCAGCGTCTGTGCATTACAGGACAGCACCGGTTACCGGCCGGAGGACGCACTGCTCACGCTCACGACGGCGATGACCGGCGTCATCGTGTACTTACCGTTGCCTGTCGCCTTGATCGACTGGTCGCCGTCAAAGTCCAGCAGGATGTTGGTGGACGTGGTGGACGTCAGATCGAATTCGCGATTCAGCTTGAGTTCGCCGGACGGAATGTCCACCGCGGCGCTGCTGCCCGCCGGCGGCGAGATCGTGGACGCGCAGGCCGACCCGGATGTCGCGCTGTCAAAGTAGATGGACGCGCCCGACACGACGAGCCGCAATTGGGTGTAGTGCCCGACCGGCAACGGTCCGACGCCCAGGACATCCTGCGCCGTCACGAGCTTCTTCAGATCGCAGGTGCGGCTCGACGCGCCACCGGCGAACGGCAGCGTGATGAAATCCGCGCCCGACAGGTGCGCGCTCACGACGGAGAACGTGACCAGGACGGCCTTGGCGTCGGCGAACGGACTGTCTTTCAGCGAGATATTCAATGACGACGTTGGCCCGGACGTCGTGGTGGTTGGCGACGTGCTGGAACTGCCACAGGCGCATGCGATCAGCGCGAGCGGAAGGGCGAAGTACCGTGTCAGACGAAGAAGGAATAGATCCGTGGGCTGCATAAGTTGACTCCTTTCGTCAAGAATGCGGCACGACGGCTTCGGTGTCTGTGCGTTTGCGCACATGCCGGGATGAGCGCACGCCTGATTGCGGGGCGCGCCGTGCGCCGGATCTGTCACACTGCTGGTTGAGGACCCACATGACACGACGTTCAACGCGCGAATTGACGCACGCCGAGGCGAGGTACAAGGCGCTGGTCTACGAGCTCAAGCTGCTGTCGCTGGCGTTTCCCCATTTGAAGGATGCGGTGGACACGGAAGATCTGCCGATCGAGTTCCTGCTCAAGCGCGGCGCCGCGCGCGCCGCCGCGGCCACGAAGAAGAAGGCCCGGACGCCGCGCTAGCGGATCCAGACCAGGATCAAGAACCAGAGCTTTTCACCATGAAGGGCCATGGAGGGCCATGAAGCCGTACGGCGAGGGCCTGGCGGCCGCCTGCGGCGGCCGGCCGTGATGAGAAAAGGCGAGAACGAAAGAGCTTGGATATTCAGGAAGCTCTTTCGTTCTCGCCTTTCCTCATCACGGCTCGCCCGGCGAAGCCGGGCCACCAGGCCCCTGCAGTCTGCTGACATCCTCCGCGCGCTTTGCGGCTCCGCGTGAGCGCGCTTCTTCATGGCTTCATGGTAAAGGCTCTGGATCAGCCCTTGCCGGTGTCCTCGAGCTCGGCGTCGCGGATGTCGTGCTCGAGGTGTTTGGCAATCTCGCCCGCCTCCGGCGCGGTCGCGCCGGCGCTCATCTGCTCGTAGGTGGCCTCCGCCTCCGCGTCGCGCGCGCGCATGGAGCTGTCGACGCTGTCATCACCCGGCATCTCGACCCGCAGTTCCTCCAGGATCATCAGCAGTCCGGCGGCGATCGGCAGCGCCAGCAGCGCGCCGATGATGCCCATCAGCGTGGCTCCCGCGATCAGGGCCAGGATCACCGCCGTCCGTGGCAGGCGCAGCACCTGGCCGTAGATCCGCGGCACCAGGATGCGGCTTTCGAACTCCATGTAGACCGACAGCGCCACGAACACCACGAGCGCCACGGGCACGCCGCGGGGCAGCGCGGAGAGGACCGCGGGAACGATGACCATCAGGCCGCCGACGAACGGAATCACGTCCACCAGGGCCGCGAACAGCGCGAGCGACAGCGCGTTCGGCACCTTGCAGACGACGAGGAGCGCGTAGGTGAACAGCCCGATGGCCGCGCAGGTGATGAACTGCCCGCGCATGTAGCCGCCGACGATCGTCTCCATGTTGTGCAGGATGCGCGCCAGCCGCATGTGGTAGTCGCGCGGCACGATGGCGTACGCCACGCCTTGCGCGCGTTTGCCGTCGGCCAGGAGGTAGAGCGACAGCGCGAGCGTGGTCACGCCGTATCCGATCACCTCCACGGCCTTGGAGGTATAGCCCAACAGGTAACTCTCGACGCGGGTGAACAGTTGCTCCAGTTCCGCGCTCTTCACGGCGTGTCCGAACGGTTTCGTGACATTGTGCTCGCCGAGCACGGTCAGCAGGCGCGCGCGCGTGGCCGGCGCGTTCTGCACCATGCCGGTGATCTGATCGATGAGCGGCGGGACCGTCAGAAACACCACGCCGGCAATGCCGGCGAGCAACGCGACCAGCAGCACGATCAGGGCGTAGCCGCGGCGGAATCCGCGCGCCTCCATCCACTCGATCAACGGATTGAAGGTTCCGGCGAGGATCAAGGCCACGATCAGAATCAGCTCGACGATCCAGAGCTGCCACGCCAGCCACACGCCGGCGATCGACACGAGAATCAGCGCGATCGACCGCGGCGCAATCTCGAACCGGACAATGGACGATTTCTGTGCGGGAGGCTTCACGAACGCCTTCGGCGCGGTCGCCCGCGTGCCGGGCAGCGTCAGCGCATGCCCATGGAGCCCATGTTGCCCGTGAGCCAGAGGATCAGCAGGACGATCAGCACGAGTCCGAAGAGTCCGCCGCCGTAGTGCGGCGTGCCCCACCCGGATCGCCGGCCGTAGTACGCGCCGCCGCCGCCGAACAACAACACAACCAGAACAATGATCAGAAGGAGTGGCATGTTTCGAGCATGGCGGGAGGACGCTTCCGGCGTCTGTTCACAAAGGAACAGCCGCCGGTGGTCCCGGTCTCTCATGCTGCCCTGATGCAGCCAATCACCGAGGCGCTGAAGGCGTTGATTCAGAAGAATGGCTGGCAGGACAGTTTCCAGGCCGCGATCGAGAAGGCCCAGTCACACGATGTCCACAGCATCAAGGGCATTCGCACCCTTGACGACTATCTGAAATGGATCGACGCGTTCGTCGCCTGGGCGCCGCGCGAGCGGGGCGACTCGCGCATCATTTACAACAAGCTGGCCGAGTTCTACTTCTTCCTGGATCAGGAGCCGCTCAGGAGCTTGCAAAGCCCGATCCGTCCAGGAGAGGGGGTGCAGGATCTGACGCCCCTGTCCTCCTGGATCACCGAATACGCGCGGACGCTGGGCGCCTATCTCGACACGACGGACTCGGCGCAGGCCGTTGAGTCGTTCCGGACGAACCCTCTCTTCAATTGGAACGAGTACATGCCGCCGCCGAGCGGCTACTTCACGTTCAACCAGTTCTTCGCCCGCCATGTGAAGCCCGGCATGCGTCCGATCGCGGGCCTCTCAGACGACCGCGTGCTCGCCAGCCCGGCCGACTCCACGTTTGTCGGCCGTTGGCAGATCAGCGAGCGGTCGAAGATCTATGTCGAGCAGGATCTGCTCAGTATCAAGGGCATCGAATGGTCCATTCACCAACTGCTGACGGGCAGCGCGTACGCGGAGCGGTTTCGCGGTGGGATCTTCACGCATAGCTTCCTGAATACGTTCGACTATCACCGCTGGCACACTCCGGTTCGCGGCACGGTGCTGGAAGCCCGCGTGATCCAGGGCCAGACCTTCATGGATATCCGCGTGAAGAGCGCGGTGGTGAACGGCAAGACCACGAACGTCCTGCACGCGCTGGACGGTACCGGCTATCAATTCGTTCAGACGCGCGGGCTCGTCGTGTTGGACTCGCCCGTGGGATTGGTAGCCTGCCTGCCAATGGGGATGGCGCAGGTCTCATCGGTGGTGATCACGGCGGAAGCCGGGCAAACGCTCCACAAAGGCGAGGAGCTGGGGTACTTCCAGTTCGGCGGTTCCGATTTCGTGATGGTGTTCGAGCGCGCGAGCAACGTACAGCTCATCTGTCAGCCCGATGTCCACTACAACCAGGGCACCTGGATCGGCAACGCGTATCCGCAGTGATCCGAGCGGCGTCAGGATTTCTTTGACGCCAGCGCGTGGCAGTAGGCCACGAGATATTCGATCTCCTGCGCGCGCAGGCTCTTGCCCCAGGGCGGCGAGAGCGGCGACCGGCCCACGGCGGCGCTGCCTTCGGCGATCACGCGCCGCACGTAGGCGGCGTCCTTCATGGTCTTCGACGTGGTGAAGTCCGGCGGCGCGGGATTGAGATTCGAGGCGTTCTGCCCATCGCCTTTCCCTTCGTCGCCGTGACACGTCGAACAGTACTGTCCGAACAGCTGCCGGCCCTGCCCCTCGGCATAGCTGAGCCCGGCGGTACGTTCTTCGGCGCGGATCGCGTCCAGCATCGGGTCGCTCGGCGGCGGCGCGACCGCGCGATGGCATCCGGCGGCCAGCACGACGAACCCTACGAACCCCCCGAACCCCCCGAACCTCACGAACCCCACGAACCCCCCGAACCCATGTGTGTTCTTCACGATTCCCCTCACCGAGACACCGGGCCGCCCGGCTTGGTGACCGGCGTCGTGCGGGTTGCGCGGCCAAGACCGCTCAGATACGCGGTGAGCGCGCGGACGTCGGCGGCCGAGAGCCCGTAGTCCGGCTGCAACGTGCCCGGCTTGTACTTTTCCGGCGACGCGAGCCACGCCGCAATCCACCCGGGCTTGAGGCGGCGGCCCGTATCCGTGAGATCGGGACCGACGTAGCCGCCCTTCGTGTTGAGCTGATGGCAGCCCGCGCATCCGAATTGCGCGTACAACTCGCCGCCGCGCCGCTCATCGGCCGGCGAGAACTGCGTGTCGTACGTGTCGATCGCCGCGTCGCGGAACACCGAGTCGAAGTACGTCGCGATCGTCTGCGCCTCGTCTTTCAGCATGTGGAACACGGGCATGCGCGCTTCCACGCTCACGCGCACGGCGCCGGGATTCATCAGATACGTGGCGATGTAATCGCGCTGCAGCTGGCTGCCGATCCGGTCGAACGGCACGGTGGACAGCGTGCCGCCGGATCCGTTGACCGAATGACAGCTCATGCACCGGTAGCGCGTGGCCAGTTCGCCGAAAGGTCCCGCCGGCGTGTACGCGGGCGGCGGATCATGTGTGATCACGTAGGATGCTGGCAACTCCGTCTTCCGCAGGCCGGTGAGCGCCAGCGCGATGTCGGCGGCCTGAATCGGCGTGAAGTGGAACGTCGGCATCAGCGACGGCTGCACCAGCGCGTCCGGCTTCTCCAGCTTCAGGAACAGATAGTTCTCGATCGTGCGGCGCACACCGGGGGCGCCGTACGTCAGCTGCTCCGGATCCCGGTCGGCCACGCCCGCCAGGCTCGGTCCGAGATGACCCGAATCGGGAATCCCGGCCAGATGATGGCAGCTCGCGCAGCCGCGTCTGATGAAGGTCTCGCGGCCCGCGGCGATGGCCAGCGGATCGGCGGGCGCCGGCGGCGGCTCCGGACCGGCGTCGCCCGTGCGATATTCCTCGAGGAGAAACGCAGTGAGGTCGCGGAGCTGATCGTCGGTCAGCCGATACTGCAGCATCGCCGTCGCAGGCTGCGCGCGATGCGGATCCTTCAGGAAACTGAACAGCCAGTCGCGCTTGACCTTGTCGCCGATGCGCGTGAGCTCCGGCCCCATCGTGCCGCCGCGTCCCTCGATGGCATGGCAGGTGACGCAGCGCAACTCGCCGAAGAGCGCTCTGCCGGCGTCCGTGTTCGCGCGATTCCACCGCACGCCCGTGCTGTCGAGCGGCAACTGCGCCCGCAGGGACAGCAGAAAGGCCTGGAGGCTGGCAATCTCGTTCGGCGTCAGCCGGAAGTCTGCCATCTTCGAGTTGGGCAGGTAGCTCTTCGGGTCGTGCAGCCATCCGCCCAGCCACGCCGGACGGATCTTGTTGCCGATGCTGTCGAGCGCGGGCCCACTGAACGTCATGCCCTCGAACCCGGGGATGTCATGGCAGCTCACGCAGCCCGACGCGACAATGAGCCGGCGGCCTTCGGCGAGCCGCGGCGCCTCCGGCGGATCGAGCGACCGGTGGCACGTGCCGCAGTTCGCCTCGATCGTTTCGAGGGGCCGCATCGGCCGGTCGAACAGTTCGGTGGGACGATGGGCCGCGTGTTCGACGTCGGTGGCCTCGCCCTGTCCGTCGTGGCATGTGGTGCAGCCGAAGCGTTCCGGCGGATGCGTGGTCAGCCACGTGCCCGGATGCGTCGTGAACGGCGCGGGCGCGTTGACGAACGCGGGGTCGTCGATGCCGAGATGGCACGTCGTGCAGCGATCGACGCGATTGAGCTCGGGCAGCCAGATCTGCCGCAGCCCGCCGACCTCGGCCGCCTGCGCCAGCTGGTGCGGGTTCTTCACGCGCACTTCGATCTGACGGAATCGCGACTGCGCGGACCGCCATTCCGCCCCTTCCTCGTGAAAGAACACCCACGAGAAGATCGCGAGAAAGGCAATGCCCAGTACCGCGAAGGTGACGTTCAGTTTCGGCGGGGCGATCTGCGGTTCACGCATGCGACGCATTCCTCACCATGGCCACACCCATCCCCAGTTCGGCCCGCGGAAAAACGTCCCGATGATCGTCAGGATGACCGCGACGATCACCACGGCCGTGTAGATCGTGTTGGCCACGCGCCGCTCGGGCGCGAACCAGCGGCCGCTGCCCTGCGTGCCGCGGTCCAGGTACGGCAGGGCGACGAGCGCGAGCACGATCAGCCCCGGCACGAGCACGCCGCCGATGAACGCCGAGTGCGACACCAGTTCCTGCAGGCCGAGGAAGTACCACGGCGCCTTGGCGGGATTGGGCGTTCGCGTCGGATCCGCGATGCTCTCGAGCGGCGCCATGAACAGCAACGACACCGTATGCAGCGCCACGATCACCGCCACCGTGACGAGCAGCTCGCGGTACAGCAGATGGGGCCAGGCGAACACTTCGTCGTTCGGATCGCGGGCGTCAACCGACGCCGACGGACGCCTGGTCAGCGCCATCAAACCGTAGGTCTTGGTGGAGGCCGGGAACGCCCCGCCCTTTTCGGCGACGGGCGTGTCGACCCGGATCGCGCCGCTCAGACCGTCCTTTCTGACGCGCCAGATGTGCAGCGACACGAGCATGACGACCGCCAGCGGCAGCAGCACGCAGTGCATGACGTAGAACCGCAGCAACGTTGTCGGGCCGATGACGTGGCCGCCGAGCAGCAAAAACTTGATCTGGTCGCCCACCACGGGCGCGTAGGCCGCGATGTTGGTGCCGACCGTGATGGCCCAAAACGCGAGCTGGTCCCACGGCAGCAGGTACCCGGTGAACGAGAGCAGCAGCGTGAGCAGGAACAGCACCACGCCGATGACCCAGTTGAACTCGCGCGGCGTCTTGTACGAGCCGGTCCAGAACACGCGGCACATGTGAAAGAACACGACCGCGACCATCGCGTGCGCCGACCAGCGATGCATGTTTCTGAGAATGACGCCGAAGGTCACCACGAACTGGAGATCCTTCATGCTGCGATAGGCTTCCGCCGGGTACGGCACGTAGTAAAGCATCAGCGCCAGGCCGGTCAGCGTGAGGATGCCGAAGAGGATGGCGGAGATCAGGCCCAGGCCGAGCGTGTAGGACGGCTTGAGCGCGTGCTTGCTGACGCGCGCCGGATGGATGTGCAGAAAGATGCTGGAGATCATGACCGCGGCGCGGTCCTTGTCCGTCTGCGGCCAGCCGATGCGCATCACCGACTTCGTGACACGGCCGAACTCGGTCCGGATCCTCTGCCGAATGGTCGGGCGCGACTCCATCATCACACCTTCAGCCGGAAGTCCGGTTTCACGATCCGGTCCTGATCGACCAGGAGCTGGGCGCGCGGCGTGACGCTCAGTTCAAACCAGGGCAGCGAGGCGGGCGCTGGCCCGCGGACCACGCGGCCGTTCTCGTCGTACTGGCTGCCGTGGCACGGACATGTGAAGCCGGGTCCGCCCTTCTTCACGTTGCAGCCCAGATGCGTGCAGACCGACGAGATGGCGTAAAAACCCTCCGTGCCGCCGTTGAAGACGAAGATCCGGTGATCGGGCAGAAACGTCGGCGGGCCCTGCGGGAAATCCTCGGGCCGGCCGATCGTGAACCGGCGCGACGGCTCGTAGAGCACGTTCGGCAGGAGAAACCGGAATGTCGCCGCCACGAATCCGGCCGTGGCCACCGCCAGCGCCCCGACGCCGGCAAAGAAGAATTCCCGCCGCGCGGGCTCCCGGGGGGCGTCGCCGGGCTTTCGCATCTCTGTGCTCATAGACGTCGCTCGTTCATGCGTTCGTGAAACAAACCGAGTGCGGTCTCGCGTGATTCATCGATGTCCAGCGACTCCATCGTGATGGCGCCGGTCGGGCAGCGCTCCACGCACAGTCCGCACCGGATGCATCGCTCTTCGTCCTTCACGATGGCCGCCGCGTCGCCACCGCCGGCCAGCACGTCGTGCAGCGTGGCGATGTCCGGGGTGCCGACGAGCTGGGACACCGGCACCAGCGCGAGGCAGGCTTCGGGACAGATCTCGACGCAGCCGCTGCACAAAATGCATTGGTCCGAATCGAAGACCGTCTCGACGTTGCATCCGAGACATCGCGACGCCTCGAGGCGCGCCTGCTCCTCGTCGAACCCCGCTTCGACTTCGCGGAATCCCGTGCGCCGGGCCACCGGCAGCACCGGCACGGCCTGCCGCGGCACGCGGTCGTAGTGATCGCCGGACCGGTCCATGTCGACGACGCGGAAACGGCTCTGGGCGCGCGGGACCGCGCCGCCGCCGAGGTGTTCGTGGATGGCCAGCGCGGCGCGCTTGCCGTCGGCTTCCGCCTCGATGACGATCCGCGGACCGAACGCGAGGTCGCCACCGCAATACACCCCCTCCATCGTCGTGGCGAGCGTGGCGGGATCCACCGCCACGAGGCCGCGCGGGGTGATCGTGATGTCCGAATCGGCGGCGAGGCACTCGGTGTCCGGCTGCTGGCCCACCGCGAGGATGATCGTGTCCGCGTCGATGCGCTGGTCGCTGTCGGCGACGAATGTGGGGTTGAAGCGTCCGGCCCCGTCAAAGATCGACGCGACCTGCATGGTCACGAGGCCGACGGCGCGGCCGCCCTCACCGAGAATGGCCTTGGGGCCGCGTCCCGGCAGCAGCGTGACGCCTTCCTGCTCCGCCTCGACGATCTCGTCCGGATGCGCGGGCATGGCGGCGCGTGATTCGAGCGACAGCATCGTCACGTGCCGCGCGCCGAGGCGGAGGGCGGTGCGCGCGGCGTCGATGAACTGGTTGTCGTAGCCCCAGGATTGCAGGAGCTGCTGGGCGCCCTCGGGAATCGCCGCCTGGGGATCGGACGTGTAGCGCAGCGCGGTCCGCGCCACGTCGATGGCCACGTTGCCGCCGCCGATCACCGCCACGCGTTCGCCGAGCGTGACCCGGTAGCCGAGGTTGGCGTTGAGCAGGAAGTCCACGCCGTTGATGACGCCGTCGAGGTCGGCGCCGGGGATGTTCACGCCGCGGCCGCGCATGGCGCCGAGCGCGAGGAACACGGCGTCGAAGCCGTTGCGCCGGAGATCGCCGACGGTGAAGTCGGTCCCGAGCCGCCACGACAGTTTCAACTCCACGCCGAGCGCCAGAATCTGGTCGACCTCGGCGCGGATGAGGTCTCGCGGCAGACGGTACTCGGGCACGCCCTGGTACAACATGCCGCCGATGACCGTGGCCGCGTCGAACAGCGTCACGCGGTAGCCGAGCAGCGCGAGATCGTGGCTGCAGCTCAGTCCGGCCGGCCCGGCGCCGATCACCGCCACCTTGAGCGGCGCGCCGTCGCGCTCGACCGCAATGCCGAGCGGCCGCTGCGGCGCCTGCTGCTGCCCCAGCGTATTCTCGACGCCGTGACGTTCCGTCAACGTGCGCTTGAGCGCGCGAATGGAAATCGGCTCATCGATCAGGCCGCGGCGGCAGTGGGACTCACACGGATGCGCGCAGATGCGGCCGCAGACGGACGCCAGCGGATTGGGCGCGCTCGCGATGTCGTACCCGCGCTGGGTCTCGCCCTGGGCGATGGCGCGCACGTATCCACCGGCGTTCGTACGCACCGGGCACCCGGTGCGGCAGGGCACCAGGTCCAGAAAATACTGGAAGTCCGGAACCACCGTTGGATACGCGCGCTCGGACATGGTGTGCCGCTACTTGCTGAGCACGAAGTTGAGCGTCGCGGCCGCGCCGGCGGCCACCGTCACCGGCTGGCTCTTGCCCTTGAGCTTCGGATGCCAGACCGCCACTTCGTACTTGCCGGGCGGCAGATTCGGGATCGCGTAGTGCCCGTCCTTGGCGCTCACGGCAAAGTACGGATTCTGCAGCACGACCACGTAGCCCTCCATCTCGGCGTGCACGCGGCACAGCGTGGCGTACACGCACGGCGCCTTCGCGCACTTGGCGAAGACGTGATCCTTGGTCTGCCCCTGCGGCCAGGTGCCGAGGTTGAACTTCTCGTAGTCGCCCGAGAACACGTTGTGGGGCGTGGGATCGCTGTTCAGAAACTTCACGGTGGTGCCGACGAGCACCGGCAGCACGTGCGGGATGAACTGCATCTGCTTCTGGTCCATCGTCACCGACCCTGGGGTGAACGTGCCCGCCGCCTGCACGACGTAGACGACGGCATCGGCGTTCGAGGAGAGGCCGGTCGCTTTGATCGTGCCGGTCAGACCGCCGGCCGGCACGGCGGCGGCGCGGAAGCCGGTGGCGCCCACCAGCGCGAGCACGGCAAGGGGAAGGACGAGCGCGTGACGGAATTTCATGATCGACTCCTGGTTCGGGACGGTTGACTAGCCGGTTCAGAATGCAAAGCGCAGAATGGCGTTCAGCGAGTGATTCACACCTTCGCGCAAATCGCGCTGGTACTCGACGGTGGCCTTCACGTTCGCGCGAATCAGCGCGCTCAGGTTGAACACGCCGGTCCTCAGGCTCGGCACGCTGCGATCGGCTGGTGTCAGCGTCTCGTAGCGGGCGGCGGCCTGCAGCCACGGGTAGATCACGTAGTCGGCCTGGGTGAAGAGCGCATGGAAGTTCGGGTTGATCATCGACAGCGCCGCCAGCGACTCGGGATCCACCATCTGCAGGTTGTCCGTGCCATGGACGTAGGCGCCGAACACGTTCAGGTCGCCCACCACCGCGCTGGCGTAGAGCCCCGTGCGCGTGAACGTCGTGTCCTGGATTCCCGGCGACGCGCTGAGGTCATCAGGGTTCGACGGGAAGGTGATGTTCTTGCCGTTGCCGTGGTAGACCAGCGCGCCGATGCGCAGCGAGTTGTCGCGCCAGTTCTTGTCCGGCGCTTCCTTGCCGCCCATGTCGCCGTCGAGGCCCATCCCGCCGATCTTGTAGTCGAGCCGCGCGTACACGTCTTTGGCGTTGTTGGCGTCGAAGCGATCCGTGCCGGGAATGCCGTTGACCATGCCGCCGACCCAGAGCAGTCGGTGGTTGACCACGCCGTAGGCTTCAACGCCCTGCACGAGCGCTGGAAGTGCGATGCCTGTGCCGTCGCCGAGCCCGGTGCCGCCGGCGACGCCGATCGGATTGTAGGCGAAGATCGAGTCGATCCCGGCGTTGGTCATGAGCCACATTTCCTGGAACCCATCGGCGAGATTCGGCGCGAACTTGCCGAGACGGAAATGGAACGCGTTCTCCGGTCCAAACGGCGAGTCGAATTGAATGTGCGCGTGCTCGAGCTCGACCGATACAGAGCTGTCGGGATTCATGCCGAACGTGACTTCGCTCAGATACGACACGTGATCGCCCAACCGGCCGGCGCCGAAGATGTTGAGCTCCTGGGGAAACTGCAGGTCGTTCTTGACGCTGGTGGTCGTCCCGTCGCCGTTGAGGGCGGACGTGTTCACGTCAGCCATCTTGATATTCACCGCCAGCGGCACGGTGCTCGAGATCTCGCCCGGCCAGATCGCCTGCGGCCACAGCCGCTTGTACGCCTCCGAGCCGAGGCTCACCTGCTTCTCCTTGATCATCTCTTCCGTTTCGCCCGGCATGCGGTAGCCGTTCAACCGGAACGCTTCGCCGAACGCGTTGAGTTTTGGAAAGATGATGTGGCAGGTCTGACAACTGGTCTGGTACTTGCGCGCAAACGCCGGAATCGCGTGCACCGGCTCGGTCTTGCTCATCACGCCGATCGTCACCAGCAGAACAGCGCCCGAGATTCGAATCAGTCCTTTTATACACATGAAGCGGTCTCCTCGTTGCTTCAGAGAGCAAGGACCGCGCCGGAATCGCACACGACGACGCAGAGCGGCAACTGCTTCTGGAAATGGGTGTTAGTGGATTCCACCCCGAACGACTCAGAGCGCGTGCGTCCGTCAGACAATCGGACACATCCGCCGCAAGCCGCTGCTCAATAGCCACTTGCGGCATGCGTCCTGTTTCCGGACGGATCAGGCGTCTTTGGGCAGCTTGCGATAGAGCGTGTCGGGGGAGATGCCGAGCAATCGGGCAGCCAGCCGTTTGTTCCCCGCCGCCCGTCGCAACGCCTCCGCGATCGCCCACGTTTCGAGTTCGTTCAGCTTCAGCGGCACGTCGAACGTGCTGGCGCTGGTCGCGGCCAGCGCGTGCGATCCGCGCCGCCGGAGCCAGTCTCTGACGTCTTCGACCCGGATCGACGTGCTGGTGGAGGACAGCGTGGCGCCCATCGATTCGACCATGTTCTGCAGTTCACGCACGTTGCCGGGAAACGAGTACTGCAGCAGCAGGTCGAGCGCGTCCTTGTCGAGGCGGGCGAGCTGGCAGACGCCGCGCTCGCGGAGGCCGGCCAGGAAATAGGCGACGAGCAGCGGCACATCGTCGAGGCGCTCGCGCAGCGGCGGGATGTCGATGATCAGCACCGACAGCCGGTAGAACAGGTCCTGTCGAAGACCGCCGTCGCGCATCGACGCCTGGGTCCGGTTGCTGGCGGCGATGATGCGCACGTCCACGCGGCGGCTGTCGAGGCCGCCCACGTGACGCACCTCGCCATCCTGGACCACACGCAGCAGCTTGGCCTGCGCGTCGGACGGCAGTTCGCTGATTTCGTCAAGGAACAGCGTGCCGCCGTGCGCGGCCACAAACAACCCCGGATGATCGTGGTGCGCGCCGGAAAAGGCACCGCGCCGGTGTCCGAACAGCTCGCTCTCGATCAGGTCGGCCGGCAACGCCGCGCAGTTGACGGGCACGTACGCCCGCGTCCCGCGCCGGCCGCTGGCGTGGATCGCGCGCGCAAACAGTTCCTTGCCGGTGCCCGTCTCGCCGAGGATCAGCACGGGCGTGTCGCTGCGCGACGCCGCCAGCGCGCGATCGAAGGCCGAGCGCATCCGCGGCGACTCGCTCACGATATGGTCGAACCCGTAGTTCTCGGTGACCAGTTGCCGCAGCTGATCGACGTGATCGCGCAGTTCGGCGGCTTCCAGGATCCGGACCACTTCCTTGCGCAGGACCTCTTCAGAGTACGGGACGGGCACGAAATCTACCGCGCCGCGCCGGATCGCCTC
>JAKALV010000299.1 GCA_021824055.1 Acidobacteriota bacterium | reverse complement strand
CGCCGATCGCGACAACATCGATCGCGACGACTCGGTGCGCATCTTCCTCGACACCTTCAACGATCGTCGCCGTGCCTTTATCTTCGGCGTGAATCCGCTCGGCGTGCAGGAAGACGGCGTGCAGACCGAGGGCAGCTTCAACGCCGGCCGCATGTTCGGCATGAACGGGTCGGTCGACCTCAGCCCCGACTACCAGTTCGATTCGAAGGGCCGGCTCACCTCCGACGGCTACGTCGTCGAAGTGCGGATTCCCTTCAAGAGCCTGCGATATCCGACGTCGGCCGGCGCGAAATGGGGTGTGAATATTCTGCGGAAGACACAGCGCACGGGCCGAGAGGACACATGGACCGATGCCCGCCGGGTGGCGAGCTTTCTGGCGCAGTCCGGACAGATGGACAGCCTTGGCGAGATTCAACGCGGCGTGGTCACCGAGGTGCAGCCCTTTGTCACGGGCGCATCGAACGGCACGCGGGTGAGCGCGTCCAAGTACTCGCGGCCGCCGGCCGACCTGAGCGCGGGCGCGAACCTGCGACTCGGGTTCACGAACATGTCGGTTGACGCCACGCTCAACCCCGACTTCAGCCAGGTGGAATCCGACGCCGCGCAGGTCACCGTGAACGAGCGGTTCGCGTTGTTCTTTGCCGAGAAGCGGCCGTTCTTTCTCGAGGGCATCGAGCTTTTCTCCACGCCGAATCAGCTGGTCTACACGCGCAGGATTTCCGATCCGATCGGCGGCGGAAAAGTGACGGGCAAGATCGGCAAGACCGGCTTCGCGTTCCTGTCGGCGCTTGATCAGGGCGGGCCGCGCGACACCTGGGCGACCATTGGGCGGGTCCGGCGGGACGTGGGCGCCAACTCGCTCGCCGGCGTCACCTACACCGATCGCACGAACCCGGACGGAGCCAACCGCGTGATGGCCGCCGACGCGCGCATCGTGTTCAAGAAGCTCTACTACGTCCTGGGCCAGGCCGGCGGATCGTGGACCGACAACGGCGGCGTCACCAGCAGGTCGCCGATGTTCCAGGTGGAGTTCGACCGTACGGCGCGCATCTGGGGATTCAACTACCGCCTGACGGGCTTTGGCGCCAGGTTCGACGCGCAAGACGGTTTTGTGCCACGCAATAACATCGTGGAGGCTCGCGCGTTCAACCGGTTCACGTACTACGGAGCGCGCGGATCGCTGCTGGAAACCGCGTCACTGTTCTTTGGCCCGTCGCGGCTCTGGAAGTATGGCGAGTTCGGGCGCGAGCGCGCGCTCGAGGGCGGTGAGTCGGCCAACATGAGCGCCACGCTGCGCGGCGGCTGGTCGCTCGGCGCCAACATCGCCCGGGCCTTCGTGCACTTCGATCCGGCCGCGTTCTCCGCGTATACGGTGTCGACGGGATCCGCGCTGAGAACATTCGTCCTGCCGGACGGCGTGAGCAACTGGAGCGGCACCTACTCGGTGACCTCGCCGATCTTCGAGAAGATGAACGCGCGCGTGGAGGTGAAGTCGGGAGGCACGGCGATCTTCGCGGAGGCCGGCGACGGCCGCGAGACGCGCCTCACCACGTCGCTCGGCGTGCGCCCCACCGCGGCGGTCCGCATGGAAGCCAGCCTCGTCATGTCGCGCATCAGGCGCGACCGGGACGACACGGAGTTCGCGCGGTCGACGATTCCGCGGCTGAAGCTCGAGTACCAGCCGAAGCGCGCGCTGTTCTTTCGCATGATCGCCGAATACCGGTCGGATCTTCGATCGGCCTTGCGCGATCCGTTGACCGGCGCGCCGGTCTATGTGGGTGGCGTTCTGGCGGCCGAGCAGCGGTTCCGCGGATTACGCATGGACTGGCTGGCGTCGTTCAAACCAACGCCCGGCACCGTGGCCTTCTTCGGCTACGGCTCGAGCCTCGAGCGCAACCGCGCGCTCTACGGCACCGATTCGCTCGAGCGCACCGCCGACGGCTTTTTCGTCAAGCTGGCCTACCTTGTACGCAGGTGAGGCTGCTCGCAAGCGGACCCAGCACCTGGGACCCAGCGGACGCTGGACGACGGCGGACCCTGGACCCTGGACGCTGGACCCTGGACGACAGTCTCGGTCTTAGCCTTTGACGATCCGCAGATGCCCGGCGTGGTGCCGCCCGTGCCACGCGTACATCTGTGTCAGCGAGTCGAGCGTCATCGGACCGTTCTCGGGATGATGCAACGCGCGCGCGAAGTCGCCCGGGCCGAGCGTGCGGAGGAGCGCGGTCCAGCGCGCGTGCAGCCCGCGCAGCATATTGAGTGACGGCGTTACATCCAGCGCCAGCGCGTCCGGAAACTGCGCCCAGCGGCTCTCTTCGTACGGCTTCACCGTGAAGCCGTCTTCGGCCAGCGTGAACTTAGTCCGGATGTAGGCGTTCACGTGGCTGTCCGCTACGTGATTCACCACCTGTGCGGCGGTCCATCCACCCTCGCGATAGGGCGTCTGCATCTGAGCCGGCGTCATTCCGGCCACGAGGCCGGCCAGAATGTCCGGTGCCGCGGCGATCTCGTCAATCCACTTCGCGCGCATCGCGGCAGTGGAGTCTTTGACAACCGTGAATCGGCCCACGGGATAGCGCACGGCGTCGAGCGAGTGGTCGGTCATGGCAAGATGCTACCCCCTGTAGTTTCCAAATCGCAGCTCCACGCCAAAATCCTGTCCCCGCAGCAGCGCCATCGTCTCCTGCAGTTCGTCCTTGGACGATGACGAGACGCGGAGCTGATCGCCTTGGATCGACGCCTGAACCTTGCGCAGCTTCTTGTCCTTCAGGAACTGCACGATCTCCTTGGCGGCCTCGATGGGGATGCCCTGCTGCAATTCCACGGTGCGCTTGACCAGGCCGCCGCCGATCGTCTCGATGTCGGTCGGCTTCAGGTTCTTGGCCGGGACGCCGCGGCGGACCAGGCGCGTGAGCAGGATCTCCCACACGGCGTCCATCTTGAAGTTGTTGTCGGCGACCAGATCGATCGTGTTCTCGGCGCGCTTGAACTCGATCGACGACTTCGAGCCCTTGAAGTCGTAACGCTGCGCGATTTCCTTCTTCGCCTGGTTGACCGCGTTGTCCACCTCGGCCAGATCCACTTCGGATGTGATGTCGAACGACACTTGGGAGGCCATAGCTGGGCCGTATGGTGACCCGGCTGAATCTTCCGCGCAAGCGGCGACTGCGGCGCCCATGGTGATGGTCGTGATGGACGTCTGGACGCGGTCGGGCGCCGTGCAGGCCGTCACGTTCGGCGTCTGTCGTGTTGGCCCACTCCGACAATCGTGAAGTAGTCTGTAGTCTGATGTCCCTCGATCCCAAGGACCCCGCCGCGCTCGAGCGCGTGCGCGCCGCCACCGAATTGCTCGAAACGCTGGCCGCCGACCGTCAGATTCTGTCCGACATGCCGTTTGAGGACCGCAAGCGTCTGCTCACCGCGGTCACGCGCGTGTTCAACCCCAGCCCCAGCGCGCGCCGCAATATGGTCAAGGCCAGCAAGCGCCGCTGGAAGGCCGATCGCGCGGAGCAGAAGGACGCGGCCAAGCAGGAGGCCGGCATCCGCGTGCTCCGTCGCCAGCCGGTGTTCACGACGCCGAACGTGTTTCCACCCAAGAACTTCGCACCACAGGATATTCACACCCGAACCGAACCCCACGAACCCCACGAACCCTCCGAACCCTCCGAACCTCGCGAACTGATCGAATCCCAGCACTGCTACATCTGCAAGACGCACTACACCTTGCTGCACCGCTTCTACGACCAGATGTGCCAGGAGTGCGGCGACTTCAACTTCGCCAAGCGCACCGAGATGGCGAATCTCTCGGGCCGCGTCGCGCTCATCACCGGCGGCCGCGTCAAGATCGGCTACCAGGCCGGCCTGAAACTGCTGCGCTGCGGCGCGCACCTCGTCGTGACCACGAGATTTCCGCGCGACTCCGCATCGCGGTACGCCGCCGAGCCCGACTTCGCCGACTGGGGCCATCGTCTCGAGATCTTCGGCCTGGATCTGCGCCACACGCCGAGCGTGGAGGCCTTCTGCAAGCAGATGCGCTCCACGCACTCGCGGCTCGACTTCATCATCAACAACGCGTGCCAGACCGTACGCCGCCCGCCCGAGTTCTACGCGCACATGATGGAGAAGGAGCGCGCGACGCTGATTGGCCCTGGTGATCCGGCCGGCAAACTCGT
>JAKALV010000298.1 GCA_021824055.1 Acidobacteriota bacterium | reverse complement strand
CCCGAGAGCCGGATGCCGCGTTCGCCGACGCGGGTGTCGAGGCCGCCGGAGAGCCTGGCGACGAACGGCTCGAGCTGCGCCGCCGCCAGCACCGCGCGCATCCGCTCGTCGTCCACGTCGGCATCGCGCATGCCGAGAGCGATGTTGCGGCGGAGCGTGTCGTCGATCAGGTACACCGATTGCGGCACGTATCCGACGCGCCGCCGCCACGGCGTTGACGTGCTCGACAGATCGACGCCGTCCACCGTGACGCGCCCGCTCGACGGAGGCAACAGCCCGAGGATGACGTCGACCAGCGTGCTCTTGCCGGCGCCGGTCGGCCCGATGATGCCGATCGATTCGCCGCGGCGGATCACCAGTGAGATGTCGGCGATGGCCGGCTGCGCGGCGGACGGGTACGTATACGAGACGTTCTCGAGCGCGATCGATTCCGAGAACGCGAGATGCGCGCCCTCGACCGGGTGATCCGCGGACAGCGTGACGAAGTCGTCGTAGAGTTCATCGACCGCCGGGCCGCTGCTGCGGATCAGGCTCGTCGTCGCAATCACGCTGTTGATGATCGGCAGAATGCGCAAGGCCACGTAGCCAAACGCCGCCGCGATCGGCAGTGTCTGAACGCTGGTCTGGCCGGCCACGGTGAGCGCCGCGATCAGGCCCAGCGCGCCGCACACGAGCAGCGTCTGGATGATCACGGCCGGCGTGCTGACGAGCGTGACGCCGAGATAGCCGATCGTCAGGGCTTCGCGCTGGCGCTCGGCATATTCGTCCGAGAAGAATTGCTCGCGCCCCAGGACCTTCAGTTCCTTTACGCCGCCGAACGCCTGCTGCAGGCTGCGCAGCATCGAGGCTGCCAGCTCGTGATGGCCGCGGCCCATTCGCGCGGCCGCCCGCGCGGTCAGCCGCACAATGGCGATGACGACGACACCGAGGCCGACTCCAGCAAGCAGCGTCACTTTGGGACTGGTCGTCACGAGGACGCCGATCATTCCGACAGCCATCAACAGGTCGCTGGCGAGTCCCGCGACGCCGGTCAGCACCGCCAACGCCTGACCAACCGTGGTCGTGCAATTGCGGATGAGGTCGGAGGAGTTGCGTCCGAAGTGAAACGGATAGTCGGCGGAGAGATAGCGCCGCAGCATGTCGCAGGACAACTGCGCGTTGGCCGCGTGAGCCACCCGGATGCGGAAGTACTGGGCACCGAGGATCAGCGCGCTGCGGACCACGTAGAACAGCGCCAGGAGCCCGGTCAACTGCAGAATGAGCGCGCTCTGACCCTGCCACGGCAGGTGCCGGGCGATCGCCGCGATCGGTCTCACCGCGAGGCCTCTGACCGGGTCGGTCAGGATCGTCATGATCGCGAAGATGCCCGCCGCCGCTCCCGTTTCGGCCAGACCCGTCAGGAGCGAGAGTGGCAGCAGGAGCGCATAGGCGCGCCGGCTCGACGTCGGGAGCAGGCGCAGGGACTTGCGGAATGTGTCGAACATGCCGATCGCCCACCATTCTAGCGGCGAGAGCGTGCGTGTTAGCATCCTCGGCACGTTGCGAACCGCACGCAGGCTTCTCGCCGGACTCAAGCGTCGGATCTGGCGGCCGGCCTTCGTCGAGGCCGGCGTCCGGAGGCTTACCTTTCATCTGGCCGACGAGGGCGACGTCCAATTCGCGGAGTGGCTGCATGCGGTTTCCGCGGAACCCGTCATCACGCAGGCGAAGGTGGACTTCTTCAAGCGCTTTATCCGAACGGGCGATCTGGCGATCGACATCGGGGCCCATGAAGGCGACACGACGGTGCCCATGGCGCTGGCCGCCGGCCGCGAGGGCACGGTGCTCGCCATCGATCCCAACCCGTTCGTGTTCAAGGTCCTCGCCGAGAACGCCGGACTGAACCTCACGAAGACCCACATCATCCCGCTCAATTTCGCGGCGGCCTGCGATGACGCCGACTACATCTTCGCTTCCGGAGATCCCAGCTTCATCAACGGCGGCATTGTGGGCTACAGCCACAACCGTGCCGGCAACACGCGCTACCGATTCACCGTCCCGGGAAAGAATCTCGCGCGGTTCTTGAACGAGCACTACGGCGACCTGCTCGACCGTCTCACCTTCATCAAGATTGATGTCGAAGGCTACGACAAGGAGGTGCTGCGGAATCTCTCCGGAATCCTGGCGCAATATCGGCCCGTCGTCGTGGCCGAGTGTTTCGGTGAACTGACGCGACGGGAACGCGGCGAGCTGTTCCATGCGCTCGCTGATCATGAGTACCGGGTGTTCAGCCTGGCCGAGCACGAGCCATGGCTCGGGAGGCCGTCGCCCGCCGGCGTCGACACGCTCCGCGAGCTTGGCGAACAGGACATGAGCGTGCACACACACTTCGACCTGATGGGGATTCCGATGGAAAAGCGCTAACGGGTCGTGCCTCTGGGTCGTGGACCGGCGCTCGCGAGCTCGTTCAGAAACCACGCGTACGTCTGCGCCACGCCCTCCCGAAGTGAAATTGAATGGCGCCAGCCCAGCTGATGCAGGCGCGAGACGTCGAGCACTTTACGTGGACAGCCGTCCGGTTTCACGCGATCGAACGTCACCGTGGCGTCCGGGTGGACGATGTCGCGGACGAGGTGGGCGAGCTCGCGAATCGAGATTTCCTCGCCCGTGCCGATGTTGACGAGGGCCGCTGCGTCGTAACCGGCCATCAGAAACACACACGCGTCGGCCATGTCGTCGACGTGCAGGAACTCGCGCAGCGGCGCGCCGGTGCCCCAGAACGTGAGCGCGCGCTCGCCCCGGATCCTGGCCTGATGAAACCGGTGAATCATGGCCGGCAGCACGTGGCCGCTGGTGACGTCGAAGTTGTCGTGCGGGCCGTACAGGTTGCTCGGCATGACGGAAATCACGTCACACCCGTACTGCGTCCGGTACGCGCGGCCCATGACGATCGCGGCAATCTTGGCGAGCGCGTACGGCTCGTTGGTGGGCTCGAGCGGGCCGGTCAGCAGGTACTCCTCTTTGATGGGCTGCGGACACTCGCGCGGATAGACGCACGAGCTGCCGAGCATCAGCAGCTTTCCGGTGCCGGTGAGATACGCGGCGTTCGCCACGGCCAACTGCATCGCCAGGTTGTCGTAGATGAACTCCGCCGGCCGCGTCGCATTCGCCATGATGCCGCCGACCGTTCCCGCCGCCATGAACACGTACTCCGGGCGGTTGGCGCGGAACCAGCGTTCGACCGCCGGCTGATCGCGTAGATCAAGCTCGCCGCGGTCCACGGTCAGGACCGACGAGAATCCCGCCGTTCGTAAACGACGGCACAGGGCTGATCCCACCAGTCCGTTGTGACCGGCGACGAAAATTCTGGCGTTGTGCTCCACGATCGATCCTATTTTATCGGTCCGCGCGGCCGGCGGCGGCTCGCACGGCCGCCTCGAGCCGGGCGCCGAACGCCGCTCGCGAGAACAGCGACATGACGCGCGCCCGGCCGGCGCCGCCCATGCGGTCGGCGAGGGCAGGATCGGCCACGAGACGTGCCATCGCGCCCGCAAACGCATCGGCGGTCGGCGCCACGAGAAACCCTGTTTCGCCGTCAACGATCGTCTCGAGCGGTCCGCCGCTCGCCGCGGCGACCACCGGACGCGCGCAGGCCATGGCCTCGACCGGCACGTAGCCGAAATGCTCGTGCTCCGGCGTGTAGACGACGGCCAGCGATCCGGCGATCAGAGCGCGAAGGTCGGGCTCCGGGCAGGACGGCAGGAAGTCGACGCGATCCTGAAGGTCGTGCGCGCGCGCAAGGCGCCGGAGCGCGTCACGCGTGTCCACACACTCGCTGAGTCGCGCGTCGAAGCCGCCCGCCATCGCCAGCCGCAGCGGCGCGAACGCGTCCGGCGGCAGCATCTCGCGCAGCCGCGCGAACGCCGCGATGGCGAGCTGGGCGTTCTTCGCGCGCTCGAACCGCGCGACCGAGACGATCGTTGTGCGGGCACCGGATGCCCCCGGCTGCGGTGCCCACCGCGCGACGTCAACGCCGGGGTAGACGACCTGCGGTGACACATGCAGATCGGGATATGTGCGAGCGAAGACATCCGCGGTGTACTGACTGTTGACCAGCACCGTTGACGCTCGCGCGGTGCCGGCCGCTTCAAGAGCGTCGAACGGCGCGCGGTACCACGCGTAGAGTCCGCGGC
>JAKALV010000297.1 GCA_021824055.1 Acidobacteriota bacterium | reverse complement strand
GCGCGATCAACGTGCCGGTGGACGTGGCCAACAACATGATTGCCGGCGCGAACGGTTTCTACTTCAACATCCACACCGCGCTCAATCCCGGCGGGGCGGCGCGGGGACAATTGTCCAAGCAGTAGAACGGCGGCGATGCTCCCCGGACGTTTGGGGCGGGGAGCGTTGCCGCGGCTTAATGAGTCCTGAATCTGGCTATCTGCTATCTGGTTAGCTGGTTATTGGAATCTGGATATCTGGCTATTGGGTTATTGTTGCAACCTGTCGAAGGCGCCAGGTGCTATTCCACCTTCAGAATCTTGATCGGATCGATGCGCGCAGTGCGGCGCGATGGAATCCAGCACGCCAGCGCGCCGACCACCAGCAATCCGATTGAGGCCAAGGCGAGTGGCCACGGATCGTGCGGTGTGACGCGAAACAACTCCTTCTTCAGAAGTGTCGTCAGAAACCACGCCCCGCCAACGCCGCCGGCAATGCCGGCGATGATCGGCATCAGGCCCTGGCGAACAACCAGAACCTGCACCTGTGACGGCCGCGCGCCGAGCGCGAGGCGGATGCCCAGCTCTCGCGTACGCTGGCCAACGACATAGGTCATCACACCGGAGACTCCGACGACTGACAACAGCACCGCGAGCGACGCGAGCGCAACAAGGAGGCTCATGTTGAATCGGCGCTGAGCGACCGAATCACCAATGATGAAGGCCAGCGCCTCGACGCTGGTCAGCGGCAGCGCGGGATCCGCCGCGCGCACGATCTCGCGGAGACGCGGCACGAACCGCGCGGGACTCGTGCGTGTCCGCACCGCAAGCGTCATTGAACCCGGGCCGCTCTGCGCGAGTGGAAAGATCACCTGAGGCTGCGGTTGCCGAAAAAACGTCGCGCGTGCATTCGCAATCACGCCAATGATGGTGATCCATGGCGCGCCCGCACCGCGTTGGAATCGCATGCCGATGACATCGCGCGACACGCCGTGCACTCGACTGAACTCCTCATTGACGACCGCAACCAGCGGGTTGGTGCTGGTGTCGTCGGCCGCAAAGAAACGGCCGTCAACGAGCCGGATCTTGAGCACGTCGAGATAACCCGGCGAGACGTACTGGATGTCGCCCACCAGACGCTTCGGTGAACCGTTGGCCGGATCCCACAGAAACATCGAGCCGATGCCGTGGCCATCGAACGGCAACGGCAGGGTTGTAGCGACGCCGACCACGTCCGGTTCGTGGCTCACGCGCTCGATCAGGTCCGAGAAGAACCCACGACGCTGTTCGTCCGTCGGAAAACGCGGCGTCGGCAGCGAGACATTCGCCGTGAGCACGTTGGACGCATCAAATCCGACGGGTTGAGCCGTGAGCGTCGCGAAGCTCTTGATCAGCAACGCCGCGCCGGCGAGCAGCGACAGAGTGATGACGACTTCGGCCGCGACGAGCGCATTGCGCAAGAGGTGGGTGACCCGCGACGGCCCGACCCTCGGGGTCGCGCGCAAACCGGCTGCCGGCTCGACGCGCGATCCCAGGATCGCCGGCGCGAGACCAAACAGGATGGTAGTGAGCACGGCGCCTCCCACAGCCACAAGGAGTTCAGCAACGCTGACTGTGATGCGGTCGCGGCCCGGGAGCGAGCCTGGGTAGGCCGCGACGAGGGCGGGCACGAGCACGTAGGCGATCCCCGTTCCGAGCGTGCCGCCAATGGCACTCAGCACGAAGCTCTCGGCCAGCAGTTGGCGGACCAACCGGCCCCGTCCCGCGCCGATCGATACGCGGATGCTGAATTCGTGCTGGCGCGCTATTGCGTTGGCGAGCAACAGATTCGCGAGATTCACGCCGGCGATCAGCAGGATCAGCGCGGCGACGCCCTGGGCGAAGAGCAGGTCCCGCCGCACGAAAGACACCGTGGATTCACGCAAGTCGGTCGCTTCAGCGCTGCGCGCCTGCGGTCCCGGATGCGCGCGCGCCACAGCTGCCATGGCGCGCGTGAGCGACGCGTTGGCCTGCACCAGAGAAGTGTTGGGCCGCAGACGGCCCACCGCTTGAAGGAACCAAGAGTTGCGCGCCGCCAGTTCCTGGGGCGTGAAGATCAGCGGCTTCCAGAGTTCGACATCGTTAGGAAAGGCGACGCCTCGCGGCATCACGCCGACGATCGTCCACGTTTGGCCGTCGAGTTCTACGCCTCGTCCGATGGCGTCGGATTCACCGCCGAGCTTCGCGCGCCAAAAACTGTCGGTCACGACAATCGAGCGCGCACCCGATTCAACATCACCGATCGTTAGCGGCCGCCCCATCGCCGGCGCCACGCCCATGACATCGAACAGCTGGGGTGAGGTTGCCGTCACGATCACCTTCGTTGCCTCGCCAAAACCGGTGAGTGTGGCGGTGGGCAAGGACCGAAATGCCGCCAGGGCCTGGAACACGTCGGTCGTGTCCCGTTGAACGTCGAGGAAGTTCGCCGGGTTGAACGGCTGTGCACGGTATTCGCCCAAGGTTTCGGAAACCTTCACAATCCGATCGACATTCGGAAACGGCAGCCAGCGAATGAGCACGCCATTCAGGACGGAAAATATGGCGATGTTCGCACCGATACCGAGGGCCAGCGTGAGAACCGCTGTGGCGGTGAAGCCTGGGCGCTGCCGGAACAACCGCGCGGCAAACCGGACATCCTGGAAAATTCCCTTCATGAATACGTCTCCTCGCGCACGTCGGATGGCGCGCCGTTCGGCCGTGCCGTGTTGGATGAGGTCGATGACCGTGCGGATCCAGAGAGCGGCCGCCGCGGCGGCACCCGCACGCCGGGCGTCGCGGCGGCGTTCTTCGAACACCGCGGCCATTTCGTCGCCGAACCGGACGCGAAACGCGCGTGGGAACGCGCGAAGCAACAGCCGGTAGATCACGTGCGGCCCTTCAGCCAGCGCCGGCCCTTTGCGTCGGCCAGCAATTCCTTGAGCCGGGCCGTTTCGGCCAATGCCACCCGCCGCCCGAGATCGGTAATCCGGTAGTACCGGCGACGCTCATCTGTCGATTCAGCCCGCTTTCGATTCTCCGATTCCTCGATCAGGCCGTTGTCCAGCAGCACCTTGATTGCCCGATAAAGGTTGCCGGGTTCAATACGCATGCGCGCCGACGTCCGCGCCGCGATCTCCTGCGTGATCGCGTAACCATGCCGCTCGCCATCGGCCAGCGACATCAATACATGAAACGCGACGGGCTTCAGGGGCAGAAACGAGTCAATGAGCGAGGGCTTCACCACCATGTCTGATGGACATGACTGTAATCATTTTGATCAGAGTGTCAATCTCGAACCCCGGACCCCGGACCCCGGACCCTCCGGACCTAGGACAACGGCGGACCTTGGACCTTGGACGTTGGACCTTGGACGACGCCGCCCACGTACGTGTCCTTGACCGCGCGATCATCCCCCATCGTCATGAGCACGAACAGCAGCTCGTCAATCGACTCGCACCGATCCGTCCTGAGCTTGAGCAGCGGCGTCGCCGCCGGGTCGATCACGATGAAGTCCGCGTCGCGGCCGGGCTGCAGCGAGCCGATGTGCTCGTCGAGATCCAGCGCGCGCGCGGCGCCGAGCGTGGCGAGATACCAGCCGCGCGCGCCGTCGAGCACGCTGCCCGTGAGTTGCGCGGCCTTGTACGCCTCGTTGAGCGTGGCCAGCATCGAGAAGCTCGTGCCCGCGCCGACGTCCGTGCCGAGGCCGACGTGCACCGGCCGCGCCGGATCGGTCGCCGCGCCGAGATTGAAGACGCCGCTCCCGAGAAAGAAATTCGATGTGGGGCAGTGCGCGAGCGCCGTCCCGGTGTGATGGCAATGCACGAGCTCGCTCTCGCTGAGGTGCACGCCGTGCGCGTACACCGCGCGGCGTCCCGTCAAACCGAAAGAGTCGTACACGTCGAGGTAGTTCTCGTAATCGGGAAACAATTGTCGCACCCACGCGCACTCGGCCGCGGTCTCGGAGAGATGACTGTGCACGAACACGTCGGGATGCTCCGCCCACAGCGCGCCCGCCACCTCGAGCTGCTCGGGCGACGACGTCGGCGCGAAGCGCGGCGTGATGGCATAGTGCGCGCGCCCGCGGCCGTGCCATTTCGCGATCAGCGCTTTGGACTGATCGTAGGCCGACTGCGGCGTGTCGAGAAGCGCGGCCGGCGCGTTCCGGTCCATGAGCACTTTGCCCGCGATC
>JAKALV010000296.1 GCA_021824055.1 Acidobacteriota bacterium | reverse complement strand
GAGTGAGGAGGAGCCCCGCCAGCGCGCCGGCGGTCAGCCACGATCGAAGTAACGGCATTCGCATCATCATTTCACATTCATGAGACCGGACAGCCAGTCGCATTCCGCCCGCAGGCCTTCCTCAAGTGACGTGGCGGGCGCGAAGCCGAGATCGGCCCGGGCCCGGCTGGTGTCCGCGAACGTGTCGCGCATGTCGCCCTTTTGCGCGGCTTCACGGCGGATGTCCGGCGTGCGGCCCGTGATGCGGCCAATCATGTCGAGGACCTGATTGATCGACACCCGGCTGCCGCCGCCGATGTTATAGACGGCGCCCGGGCGTCCAAGGTCTGCCGCGGCCATGGTGGCGGCCACGATGTCGTCGACGAACGTGAAGTCGCGGGTCTGCTCGCCGTCGCCGTAGAGCGAAATCGGCTGGCCCGAGAGGACGGCGCGGATGAAGCGGTGGAATCCCATATCCGGACGCTGCCGCGGGCCGTACACGGTGAAGTACCGCAGCGCCACGGTGGGGACGCCGTAGTTCGCAAAGTACAGATAGCAGAGTTGCTCGGCGGCCAGCTTGGTCACGCCGTACGGCGACACCGGCTGGGGCAGCGCGTCCTCGGTCATCGGGATCTTGACGAGGTCCCCATAGACCGACGAGCTGGACGCGTACACGAGCTTCTGAATCGGGCGGTCCACCAGATGCTCGAGGAGCCGCTGCGTCGTGTCGACGTTGTGCGTGGTGTAGATCTGGAAGTCGGCGCCCCAGCTCTTGCGCACGCCCGCCTGGGCGGCCAGATGAAAGACATGCGTCACGCCGTCAAGGAGCGTCGGCAGATCCGCGGTCTGGAGGGCGTCCTCGACAAACGTGAACCCGGCGGCGCGTCTTAAGGGCGCCAGATTCGCTTCCTTGATCTCGCGCGCGTAGTAGTCGGTGAAGCAGTCGATGCCCACGACCGTGGCGCCGCGCGCCAGCAGTGCGGTCGATAACGTTGACCCGATGAAACCGGCCGTGCCGGTAACCAGCGCTTTCATTGAAACACCTCGCGAACCCGTTCCGGCAGCCGGCAGGGGCGTCCCTGCGCATCGACGGCCGCATGCATCGTACTGCCGCGGGCCGCGAGCGTGCCGTCTTCCTTGAACACTTCGTACGTGAATTCCACGCGCACCGGCGAGTGCAGAACGCCGGTGGCCTGAATGGAGACCGTCTCGTCGTAGTGCGCCGATCGCAGATAGTCGCAGTGGGCGCCGATCACCGGGAGCATGATGCCGCTCTCTTCCATCTCGCGGTAGTTCCAGCCGCGCTCGCGCAGCCAGTCGGCGCGCGCCACTTCGAACCAGACCAGATAGTTCGCGTAGTAGACCACGCCCATCCGGTCGGTCTCGGCATAGCGCACCCGTAGCGACGTCTGTGAGGTTCCCCGGGGCGTCATGTCGCTCAGCGCGCGTCCGCCGCGCGGCGCAAGGCCACCGTGGCGGCCGCCGGGTCCGGTGCGCCGAAGATGGCCGTGCCGGCCACGAGGATCGAGGCGCCGGCGCTGACGAGCGCGTGCGCGTTGCCGAGGTCCACGCCGCCATCGACTTCGATGGCGGCCGGGCTGCCCGAGGCGGCGAGCCACGTCCGCAGGGCGGAGACCTTCTCGAGGCTGCGCGGAATGAAGTGCTGGCCCCCGAAGCCCGGATTTACCGACATCACGAGCACGTGATCCAGGTCGCTCGCGACTTCGCTGAGCACCGCGATCGGCGTGCCCGGGTTGATCGCCGCGCCCGCTTTGGCGCCGAGTTCCCGAATGCGCGCGAGCGTGCGCTGCAGATGGGGCAGCACCTCCACGTGCACCGTGAGCATCGCCGCGCCCGCGTCGACGAACGCTTCCAGGTAGCGATCCGGATCGGAAATCATCAGGTGCACGTCGAGCGGCAGCGCCGTGGCCCGTTTCAGGGCCCGGACCACCGGCACGCCGATCGTGATGTTGGGCACGAAGTGGCCATCCATGACGTCCACGTGCAGGAAGTCCGCGCCCGCGTGCTCGACGATGGCCACCTGATCGGCCAGGCGGGCAAAGTCGGCATTCAGAATGGACGGGGCGATCCGGACCTTCATCGGCTGACCTCGAGCGAGATGGCTTCGCCGGGCGGAATCTGAAAACCGGCCTGCGGAGACTGGCGAATGATGACGCCGCCCGAGAGACCCGGGTACGCCGCGTAGCCGACGACCGCCACGCGGAAACCACGCGCGCGCAGCAGATCCGTGGCGCGATTCTCGGGCGCGCCGATCAGGTCGGGCATGACGTAGGTCACGCCCTCGGCGCCGCGGTTGACCAGCAGCCCCACGGTCCGGCTCACGGTGCGCGCCGCCGGATCCTGCGCGACGACGCTGTCAGCCGGCAGATCGCCACTCCTGATTTCCGACATCGTGCCGATCTGGATGTGGTCCTGCGCGAGCCTCGCCGTGGCGTCGCGCTCGGACACGCCGGTCAGATCCGGCAATGGCGGGAGGCGCGCGCCGTCGCTGACCCGGACGCGCACGGTGCGCCCGCGGCGGATCACCGTGCCGGGCGAGGGATCCTGCGCGAGCACGTGGTCGGCCGGCACCGTGAGATCTGGGCGGCGGATCGGATCCATGCCGAAGCTGAGACCGGCGCCGGCGAGCGCGGCCTGCGCCTGCGCGACCGACTGGCCGGCGAGGTTGGGCACGGTCACGTCACGGGCTCGCGACGCCACGCCGAACGCGGCGAGGAAGAACACGCCGTACGTGGCGGTGAGCGCCACGCCGAGCACGAGAATCCGGCCCGCTCCCCACATCCGTGTCCGCAGTGGCATTCGCGAAAAAAGTGTACTACGCGGATTCACGGCGGACCAAGACGGCGGCAAAGAAAGCGTCGAGGCCATCGCGGTCCGGCCGCGTCTCGAGATCGGCGCTTTCGCGATGAAATGCCGGGAGGTCCGTCAGGAACGCGTTGACGACATCGGCGTTCTCTTCAGGCTCGCTGGAACAGGTGGCGTAGACGAGCCGGCCGCCGGGCGCGACCGCCGCGGCCGCTTGGGCCAGCATGGCGCGCTCGGTGGCCGCAAAGCGCGGCAGCGCGTCGGGCTCCCGGGCCCACTTGACGTCGGGATCGCGGCCGATGGTGCCGAGGCCGGAGCACGGGGCATCGAGCAGGACGCGATCGAACACGGCGCCGAACGGCAGCGGCTGCGTGGCGTCGATGCGCACGACGCGCGCCGGCACGCTTTCGCGCGCCAGCGTCTGCTTGAGCACCGCCAATCGCGCGGGGCGCGTATCGCACGACACGAGCATCCCCGTGGGACCGGCGGCCCGGGCGAGCATGGCGGACTTGCCGCCGGGCGCCGCGCACAGATCCAGAATGCGGTCGCCGGCGACGGCGCCGACTCGTTGCGCGACCAGCTGCGACCCCTCGTCCTGCACCGCGAGACGATCGCGCACGGGCTCGACCAGCGTCGCGAGCGCGCCCGCGGGCATCCGCCACGCGCCGGGCGTCACCGTCGATGCGACCGCGCCGGCCTCCCGCAATTCCGCTTCGATCGTCGTCTGGTCCTCCGCGCTGCAATCCGCCGTGACCCGCACCGACACCATCGGCACCGCGTTGTTGTAACGGCACCAGGCTTCCGCGCCGGCCGTGCCGGCGCGATCAAGGTAGCGCTCGACGAGCCATCGCGGATGCGAGAGCGAGGTCGAAAGATACGTGATCCACGGTTTGCGTTCGGTGGTCGACGGTCGGCCCGGCAGCGTCAGCACATCCCGCTTGCGCTGCACCGCGCGCAGAATCGCGTTGACGAATCCGGCGGCGCGCGCCTGACGCAGCGCACGGACGGACTCGACGGCTTCGTTCACGACGGCGTGCGCCGGCATGCGCGTGAGGTGGCGGAGTTCGTAGGTGCCGATGCGCAGCACGGTCAGCACGGCCTCATGGATCTCGCCGAACGGCCGCGAGACGAACGGCGCGAGCACCGCGTCCACGGCGCCGCGCCATCGGAGCGTGCCGGCCGTCAGCTCCATCAGCAGGCCGCGGTCGCGCTCGTCGGGGAAGTCGCGTCGCGCGCGATCGAGCTCCGCCGCGAGCGTGGCGCGGCCCGACTGCCCCGCCAGCAGCGTGCGCGCCGCCGCGAGCCGAATGGACGGCGTCACGACACGGGGACCGGCTCGAAGCGATCGCCGGCCGCGGGATGCGCGCCGTTGATGAACTCGCGGGCCGACTGCGGCCGCCG